>NZ_JAMYQZ010000071.1:0-32286 GCF_040321145.1 Mesorhizobium sp. M0514 | reverse complement strand
ATCGTGGACGCGTCCACGATCGGTCAGTCCCGGGAGGGATCAGTTCGTGCCCTTGCCGCCGCATTTGCCGGTGGCAACGTTGAAGTTGCCGCAGGACAGAGGCGCGCGCCAATCCGAAATCAGGTCCTTGGAATCGGGCAGATAGTCGGACCATTCGTCGCCCATCACGAGGCCGGGCGTCTGCGACACGGTCTCGAACTGGCCGTCGGCCTGGATCTCGCCGATCAGCACCGGCTTGGTGATGTGATGGTTCGGCATCATGGTCGAATAGCCGCCGGTGAGGTTCGGCACGGACACGCCGACCATGGCGTCGATGACCTTGTCGGGATCGGTGGTGCCGGCCTTCTCGACCGCCTTCACCCACATGTTGAAGCCGATATAGTGGGCTTCCATCGGGTCGTTGGTGGTGCGCTTGTCATTCTTGATGAACTTGTGCCAGTCGGCGATGAACTTCTTGTTTTCGGGTGTGTCGACGCTCTCGAAATAGTTCCAGGCGGCGAGATGGCCGACCAGCGGGGCGGTGTCGAGACCGGCCAGCTCTTCCTCACCGACCGAGAAGGCCATGACCGGGATGTCCTCGGCCTTGATGCCCTGGTTGCCGAGTTCCTTGTAGAACGGAACGTTGGCGTCGCCATTGACGGTCGAGACGACGGCGGTCTTTTTGCCGGCAGAGCCGAATTTCTTGATTGCGGAGACTTCGGTCTGCCAGTCGGAGAAGCCGAACGGCGTGTAGTTGACCATGATGTCTTCGGCGGCGACGCCCTTGGCCTTCAGATAGGCCTCGAGGATTTTGTTGGTGGTTCGGGGATAGACGTAGTCGGTGCCTTCCAGCACCCAGCGCTTCACCGAGCCACCGTCCTCGCTCATGAGATAATCGACGGCAGGAATCGCCTGCTGGTTCGGGGCAGCGCCGGTGTAGAACACGTTGCGCTCGCTTTCCTCGCCCTCATACTGGACGGGGTAGAACAGGATGTTGTCGAGTTCCGAGAACACCGGCAGCACCGATTTGCGCGACACCGAGGTCCAGCAGCCGAACACGGCGGCGACCTTGTCCTTCGAGATCAGCTCGCGCGCCTTCTCGGCGAAGAGCGGCCAGTTGGAGGCCGGATCGACAACGACCGCCTCGAGCTTCTTGCCGAGCAGGCCGCCCTTGGCGTTCTGCTCTTCGATGAGCATCAGCATGGCGTCTTTCAGCGTCGTCTCCGAAATCGCCATGGTCCCCGACAGCGAATGCAGAATGCCGACCTTGATCGTGTCTTCGGCGGCCTTGGCCGGAGACGACATCGACAGGCCGGCGGCGATCACGCCCGCCGAAAACATTTTTGTTATTGTGGAGAAATTACCCCTCATACCGAAGACTCCCAAGCTGTTTGATTGCACCGCGACAATGCAAAGCAACTGCCGTGCCAAACGCGAAGGCGCCGCTCACGAAGATGGAATAGCCGAGCGTTATCAGCCGGTTGGTATATTAGCCTGGAGAAACAAAAAGGCAGCCGGTAAAAATTGATTGAGGCAAATTTGCGCAGCGCACATGGCTTTTGCCTAATTTTTGCCCAATTGAGACAAATGCCTAGTTTTTGATCTCCGGCCGTGTGTTCCGGGCTAACAATGTTGCGGTACCGCGCAAAAATAGGGCAAGCTCGCCCTTCAAAAGAGTGACGTCATGACATCTCGCACCTCATGCATTTCCGGCATCCTGCTGCTGATGGCAACGAGCGGCGCCGCGCGCGCCGATTTCAGCGAGGGCAAGCTTCCGGACGGCACCTATCATTGCGAGGTCTACCTGCTCGGCGCCTTCCTCAACCTCGGCGACATCACCATCAAGGGCAATGTCTATACCGGCCCGGTGACATTCGGCACCGCGACGCAAGGCTACAACTATCAGATGAATGCCAATGGCGAGATAACCTGGCTCGGGCCGCTGGGCGGCTATACCACCGGTGGCAACTCCGTCTCCATGACACAGGCAACACTGGACGGCGAGACCGCCCCGTCATTCGACATCATTCTGAAGCAGCCCGACGGCGCCTTCACCGCCTCGACCTGCACCAAGGGCTGAGCGATGCGTAGTGCCGCGCCCAGTTGCGGCAAAACCTTCCTCTTATGTCATGTGAATGTTGCCTAAGCAGACTAGGGCAACGGTGCGCCGTAACATCCACCCTGAGAGGCAGACACCATGGCCAATACACCGTCTTCATCCTCCCCCGTCATCCGCGAAATCATTGCCGAGCGCGTCTCGCGCCGGTCTCTTTTGAAAGGCAGCCTCGCCTCCGGCGCGCTGATTGCCGGCGGCAGCTTTGTCGGCTCCTTGTTTGCCGGCGAAACGCATGCCGCCGCAGCGCAGTCGACGCTCGGCTTTCCCGAGCTGAAGCGGGTCTACGACAAGACCCATGCCGCCGCCGAAGGCTATGAGACGACCATCGTCGCGCGCTGGGGCGACCCGCTTGCAGCCGGCCTCGCCGAATTCGACGGCAACAAGGTCGCGGCGGAGGAACAGGAAAAGCGCTTCGGCTACAATTGCGACTACATCGCCTTCATGCCGCTGCCCAAGGGCACGGTGAATTCCGATCATGGCCTGCTCTGCGTCAACAACGAATACATCTCGCCCAATGTGATGTTTCCGGGGATGACCGAGGGCGATGCCGGCAAGACGATGACCAGGGAACAGGTCAATCTCGGCATGGCCGCGATGGGCCATTCGATCCTCGAGGTGCAGGTGAAGGACGGCAAGTGGGAAACCGTGGCGGACAGCCCGCTCAACCGCCGCATCACCGCCAACACCGAAATGACCGTTTCCGGACCGGTTGCCGGCCATGCGCTGATGAAAACCTCGGCCGACGCGACTGGCACGAAAGTGCTCGGCACCAGCTATAATTGCAGCGGCGGTGTTACCCCGTGGGGCACGGTGCTGACCTGCGAGGAAGGCGTGTCCGACATTTTCGGCGGCGACCCGAAAAAGGCGCCGACTGCCGACCTGCTCGACCGTTACGGCTTCGACGGCTCCGACATCTATGGCCGCGGCCGCTTCCATGACCGCTTCAACCTCGACAAGGAACCGAACGAGGCCAACCGCTTCGACTGGGTGGTCGAGATCGACCCTTACGATCCTCAGTCCAGGCCGGTGAAGCGCACGGCACTTGGCCGCATGTCGCATGAGGCCTCGACCGTGGTCCTCAACAAGGACGGCCGCGTTGTCGTCTATATGGGTGACGACGACTATTTCGAATATATGTACCGCTTCGTCTCGGCCAAGGCCTATGACAAGGCCAACCCGGCCTCCGGCGCCGATCTGCTCGACGATGGCGTGCTGTCGGTCGCCCGCTTCGATGCCGATGGCTCGATGACGTGGCTGCCGTTGGTGCACGGCCAGGGCAAGCTTACCGTCGAGAACGGTTTTGCCGACCAGGCCGAGGTGCTGTTGAAGACGCGGTTCGCGGCAGATGCGCTCGGCGCCACGCCGATGGACCGGCCCGAGGACATCGAGACCAATCCGGTGACCGGCCGCGTCTATGCGGTGATGACCAAGAACAAGAAGCGCGACCAGTCAAAGGTCAATCCGGCCAACACGCGGCCGGAAAATCTCTGGGGCCATATTGTCGAACTGATCCCGCCCGGCGGCCGCGGAGCGGACGCCGACCACACGGCCGAAAACTATGCCTGGGACCTGTTCGTGCTCTGCGGCAACCCGAAAGATGCCAAGGTCGGCGCCACCTTCCATCCGGACACGTCGGACAATGGCTGGTTCGTCTGCCCCGACAACATCACCTTCGACCCGGCGGGGCGGCTGTGGGTGGCGACGGACGGCGCCAATGATTTCGACCTGCCGGACGGCGTCTATGGCGTCGACACCGAAGGTGCGGCGCGCGGCCTGCCGAAGCTGCTGTTCACCTGCCCGCATGGCGCCGAAGCGACCGGCCCATGCTTCACGCCGGACGGCACGACTTTGTTCCTGTCGGTGCAGCACCCTGCGGAAGATGCAGAGACGCTCGACAAGGCGCAGACGCTGTGGCCCGACTTCAGGGATGGCCAGCTGCCGCGACCGTCCGTCGTCGCCATCCGCCGCAAGGACGGACAGCCGGTCGGCGCATAGTGAGTCCTAGGAAAAAAGGGCGGAACGCGCCATGCGCGTTCCGCGTAGCGATCCCGGAGGACGGCTCAGATCGTCTTGGCCGACATTTGCGAAGCGATGTATTCGGCCTGGCGGATAGCCAGCGACACGATCGTCAGCGTCGGATTTTCAGCCGCACCGGTGGTGAACTGGCTGCCGTCCGATACGAACAGGTTTTTGATGTCGTGCGCCTGGCCGTGCTTGTTGACGACGCCGTCTTCCGCCTTTTCACTCATCCGGTTGGTGCCGAGATTGTGGGTTGAGGGATAGGGCGGCGTCGGGAAGGAGCGCGTCGCGCCGACCGCATCGTAAAGCGCTGTGGCCTGCTTGTAGGCATGGTTGCGCATCGCCGTGTCGTTGGGATGATCATCGAAATGCACGTCGGCGATCGGCATGCCGTGCGCGTCCTTCTCGTCCTTGTGCAGCGTGATGCGGTTTTCCGCGCGCGGCATGTCCTCGCCGACGATCCACAGGCCAGCCATGTGATCATAGTGGTCGAGCGCGGTGGTGAATGAACGGCCCCAGCCGCCGGGATTGAGGAAGGCGGCCATGAAGGGCAAGCCGAGCGACAGCGTCTCGAATTCATAGCCGCCGACAAAGCCGCGTGAGGGATCGTGCCGCGCCTCGTCGCGGATAATGCCGGCCATGGTGGTGCCGCGATACATATGCACCGGTTGGTCGAAAATGGCGTAGACCGAACCGGTGGTGTGGCGCATGTAGTTCTTGCCGACCTGCCCCGACGAATTGGCAAGCCCTTGCGGAAACTTCGCTGACTCGGAGTTCAGCAGCAGGCGCGGGCTTTCGATCGAGTTGCCGGCGACGGCGACGATGCGGGCCTTCTGCTCCTGCAGATTGCCGTCCTTGTCGGCATAGACGACGCCGGTCACTTTTCCGCTAGCGTCATGGTTGATCTTGATCGCCATGGCGTTTGGCCGGACCTCGAGATGGCCGGTCGCCTCACCTTTGGGAATCTCGGTGTAGAGCGTCGACCATTTGGCGCCCCATTTGCAGCCCTGGAAGCAGAAGCCGGTCTGTTGGCAGGAGTTGCGGTCGTCCCGCTCGACCGAATTGATTGCCATGTTGCCGGTATGACATTCCTTATAGCCGAGCTTGTCGGCGCCGGCCTTGAGCACCTTGAAATTGTTGTTGCCGGGCAGCCGCGGCCAGCCATTGGTGCCGGTGACGCCCATCTTGGCTTCCGCCTTGGCGTAGTAAGGCTCCATCTCGGCGAATGTGACCGGCCAGTCCAGCAGGTTGGCGCCTTCCAGCTTGCCGTAGGTCGAGAGCGTCTTGAACTCATGCTCCTGGAAGCGCAGCGAGGCGCCGGCCCAGTGCGTGGTCGAGCCGCCGACCGATTTGACGATCCAGGCCGGCAAATTGGGGAAATCCTTCGACACCCGCCAGTCGCCTGAGGTTGTGCGCTTGTCCGTCCAGGCGAGTTGGCTGAAGGAACCCCACTCGTCATTGATGAAATCCTCGTATTCGTGGCGCGCGCCGGCCTCGAGGATGACGACATCGACGCCTTTCTGGGCGAGTTCGTTGCCGAGCGTGCCGCCGCCGGCGCCGGAGCCGATGATCACGACCACGCCGTCGTTGTTGAGATCAAATGAAGCTGCCATGGTTTCCTCCCATGAATTCCTCTTTGCGGGGTTTCAAAACGACGGAGGGCTCAGAGCCACTCTATGTCGTCGAAACCGCGCGCGATGTAGCCGCCCTTGGAGTAGGATTCGCCCTCGTAGCCGAAGATCGGCCACACCTCCTGCTGGTTGTAGAGGCTGACGACGAGGCCGCCGCGGATGGACTGGAAGAACGGCGTCGCCTCGATCTGCTGCAGCACGGCGACGCGCTGCTCCTCCCAGCCGAGGCCGCGATAGCCGCCCTCGCCCGACTTCTTGTCGAGGTCGGCGATGCCGTCTTCGATCATCATCTTGTAGGCAGCGTCCTTGCCGGCCTGCTCGTCATGGCCTTTTACGGCGATGGCGTAGTATTTGTCGGGCACCTGATCGTGCGGATAGATGTCGCGCGCCATCTGGATCAGCGTCGCCATGGTTTCGGGCTTGAGCGCCGATGTCTCGAGCCCCCAGGCATTTTCAGGGCTGATGACGGCGCTGCCGGAAATGACGAGCAACGCGCCGATGCCGCCGCGTTTGAGAAGTTCACGACGTGAGAGCCTCGCGTCATAGATCGTGACCATTTTGTTCCTCCCTGCTTGCTGTTTGCGCCCTTGAACAGCGCCGTTGCTGGCGTCGCGCGGCTGAATGCGGCCGATAATCCCCTACTGGAAGCGCCCTCCACGCTGCAGAACCTCGATCTTGTAGCCGTCGGGGTCCTCGATGAAGAAAAAGCGCGCGATCAGCGATCCGTCGCGGTTGAATTCGACGATCTTCTTGGGGTTGAGGCCGAGCGCGCCGATCCGGTCGTGTTCACTGTCGAGATCGGACACCGAGACCGCCAGATGGCCGTAACCGTCGCCTAGCTCATAAGGCTCGGTGCGGCCCTTGTTCACGGTGAGTTCGAGCTCGAACCCCGTTTCGGCGTTGGCAAGGTAAATCAGCGTGAATGTCTCGAAATCCAGCCTGTCGGCGACATCGAGCCCGAAAGCGTTTCTGTAGAAATCGACGGATCTGGCCTCTTGGAGAACCCGGATCATGGAATGGATTGCCTTCGCCAAATCAGTCTCCGCCGCTGCATGCTGGAGGCGATTATGGGCGGCACGCGCGAAAGGTGGTGGCAGCCGGTTACCACGACTAAATTTGCAATCGCTGCTATGCCTGCGCCTAAAGACGAAAGTCCGATTGCCGATTCGGCCCACAAGGCCGAACATGCAGGGACAACCATAACTTGAAGGCGCGACACGCTGCGCCCAAAACCAACAATATCGGGAGGTAAGGATGTGCAGGGTTTTTGCCGGGCAGGATCCGGAAGGCTATCGACAGATCAACCGGTCGATCCGCATCGACGGTCACTCTACGAGTATCCAGCTTGAAGGAACGTTCTGGGCGCTGCTTGACGAAATTGCCGACAGCCAAGGCCTGACGACGCCGAAGTTCATCTCAAAACTCTATGACGAGGCGATCGAGATCAACGGCGCCATTCCCAACTTCGCGTCGATGCTGCGTACCACCTGCGCGCTCTATCTGCGCGGTCACCGGCCAGACATGGATGAGCTGACGCCGAAGCGCGAAGCGGCCTGAGGAAGCTAGCCTTCCGCCGCAACGTCGAGCCCGAGCCGCGCCATATCGGTGAACAGCGCCTGACGTTCGGAATAGGCAGTCTGTTCGCCGGTCACGATGTTGTCGACGACGGTCAGCAGCGACAGCGCGCGGACGCCGAAATGCGCCGCGATTCGGTAGAGTGCGCTGGTTTCCATATCGACAGCGAGAGCGCCAAGCGCCTGCGCTTCGGCAAAGCGGTCGCGCCCTTCAGGGTGGTAGAAGACATCGCTGCAGATGGTCAGCCCGGCCTGGTGGTCGATGCCGAGCTGGGCGGCGCAGGCCAAAGCGTGGGCGAACAGGCCGGGATCGGGCCCGGCGGCAGCATCGTAGAGGCCGAAGACCTGGCCGCTTTGGTCGCTTTCGGCGCGCACCGACTGCGAGATCACCAAGGAGCGCAGCGGCACGCGGGGTGTCAGGCCGCCGCAGGTGCCTGTGCGGATCAGCGTTTTTACGCCGTGAACATCCAGGAGTTCATGCGCATAGACCAGGAAGGACGGGACACCGATGCCGGTGGCCTGGATGCTGATGGGACGGCCGCGATAGAGACCGGTGAAGCCGAGTGCGCCCCGGCGGCGGTTGACGCAGCGCGGCGCCTCAAGAAATGTCTTTGCCATCCACTCGGCGCGTTGCGGATCGCCCGGCAACAGCACCGTTGCGGCATAGTCGCCCCTGGCAGCCTCGTTGTGCGGCGTCACGACATGCTCCCCAAAACCCGCCGCCCGTTTCGCCTGCAATCATGGCAGTGTCACGTCATTGCGCAAGCTTTGAATTAGGGCGCCCTAGGACTCCAATACATCCTTGACCACGGTGGCCAGTTGCTTGAGGGAGAACGGCTTCGGCAGGAAGCCGAATTGCGCGTCCGGCGGCAGGTTTCTGGCGAAAGCGTCTTCGGCATAGCCAGACACGAAGACGAACTTGATGTCGGGCTGGCGCTTGCGCAGTTCGCCGAGCAGCGTCGGTCCGTCCATTTCCGGCATCACCACGTCGGACACGACGATATCGACTTTGCCGCCGAGCGCCTCGAAGACTTCCAGCGCCTCGACGCCCGAGGAGGCCTCATGGACGGTATAGCCGCGCGAGGTCAGCGCCCGCGAGCCGCCCATGCGCACGGCGTCTTCGTCCTCGACGAGGAGCACAGTGGCCGAGCCCGACAGGTCCTTGGCGCTGTCGGCGGCTTTCACCGGCGCAGCCGGCGCCTCGCTGACGTCGCCGGGCTTCTTCGCCTCCACGATATGGCGCGGCAGGAAGATGCGGAAGGTCGAGCCCTTGCCGACTTCGGAATCGCAGAAGATGAAACCGCCGGTCTGCTTGATGATGCCATAAACCATCGACAGGCCAAGGCCGGTGCCTTTGCCGACTTCCTTGGTGGTGAAGAACGGCTCAAAAATCTTCTTCAGCACGTCCGGGGCAATGCCCGAGCCGCTATCCTCGACCTCGACCACGACATAGTCGGCAGGCGTGAGCTCGCGGTAGGAGAAGCTCTTGCATTGTTCGGCGGTGACGTTGCGGGTGCGTACGGTGAGGTCGCCGCCGGCCGGCATGGCGTCGCGCGCGTTGACGGCCAGGTTGACCACCACCTGCTCGAACTGGCCGATATCGACCTTGACCGGCCACAAATCGCGGCCGTGGTCGACCTTCAGCTTGATCTCGTTGCCAACCAGGCGGGCAAGCAGCATCCGGAGATCGGCAAGCACGTCGGTCAGGTTCAGCACTTCCGGCCGCAATGTCTGCTTGCGCGAGAAGGCGAGCAACTGCCGCACCAGCGAGGCCGCCCGGTTGGCATTCTGCTTGATGTTCATGATGTCGGGGAAGGACGGGTCCGACGGCCGGTGATTGGTCAGCAAAAGATCCGACGCCATGATGATGGCGGTCAGCACATTGTTGAAGTCGTGGGCGATGCCGCCGGCGAGCTGTCCGACTGCCTGCATCTTCTGGCTCTGCGCCATCTGGCCCTCGAGCGCCTTCTGCTCGGTGGTCTCGACGGCATAGACGATAGCCGATTCCTCGGCGCCCTCGCCGGTGCCGTCGGCGACGGCGTTGACGTAGAAGCGGATGTGACGCTCCTCATTGCCGGGCAGCAGCGTGTCGATCGGCTCGATGTCGGCCTGCCTCAGCCGCGCCTTCTCGAAGGCGGCGGCAAAGGCCGGCCGGTCGCGCTCGTGGATCACGGTGTCCAGCCGCACGCGGCGGTCGACCGCGTCGCCGTCGACGACGGAGGAAAACAGCGACAGGAACGGCGCATTGGTGCGCAGGATGCGGCCGCCATTGTCGACGGCGGCAATGGCCATCGGCGTCGAATTGAAGAAGCGAGTGAAGCGTACCTCCGAAGCCCGAAGATCGGCCGATGCGTCCTCGCCCTGCGTGCGGTTGAGCACGATGGTGCGGGTGGGACCGTTGGTCCCCTCGCGGCTGGCCGAGACCCGATGCATGAAGCGCACCGGCAGCGCCTCGCCGGTCGTCGTCGTAAGATCGAGATCGATGACGGCGTTGCGGGTGGTGCCGGGATCGGCCTTGACCGAGCGCACCAGCGCCATGCCGTCGCCGGCGACGATTTCCGGGAGTGTCACGGCGCCAGGGGTGAAGCTCGCCAGATCGATGCCCAGCCATTCGGCGAGCGTGGCGTTGATGTAGGTGACACGGCCTTCCTGGTCGGCCGAGAAGAAACCGGCCGGCGCATGGTCGAGATGGTCGATGGCCTTCTGCAAGTCGAGGAAGAAACGCTCCTGCTCGGCCCGTTCCTGCGAGATATCGGCAAGCTGCCAGGCAAGCATCGGCAGGCGCTGACCGGGAACGCTGAAGGTCCGGGCCCGCGCCCGGTACCAGCGCGCGCCGGGCTCGGCGCCCGGCCGGATCGACTGTGCTAACCGGAACTCACCGTCGCCGGCCTGGCCATCGCGCAAGCCCGAGGCCAGCCGGTATATGGTCACCGAAGCTTCGGGGACATCGGAAAGCAGGCCTTCGACCGTCTTCAGATCGGCGGCCGACGCAGCACCGGTCATCTCGGCGTAGGCCCGGTTGGCGTAGACGACGCGGCCCTTGGTGTCGGTGACGATCAGGCCCTGCGACATCGAATCGACGAAGGCCTTCGACAGTTCGTCCCCGGTCGAACGCGGCGCGATCTGCACGAAGCCGATGGCCGTGGCGAACAGGAAGCCGACGCCGATCATGGCAAGCACGCCCAGCATGCCGAGCAGGAACGGATCGCCAAGACGCTCGCGGAAAATGCCGAAAACGATCGCGGCCCCAGTCAGGACGATGATGAACACGATGAGCCGGGTAACCGCGCCTGGCCGCGTGTTCTGATCGACGATCGGTACCGGATAGAAATCGCCGCGCGTTTCCCTGGCCATATGCCCCCTGCTCGTGAGTTGTCCGACACCGCCCCCGGCCGGTTGAATCACATTCTCCTAATCCGGAAAAGGCCTTGGCGGCAAATGTCGGATAAAAATGACGCGTCGGTGTTTTCAAGCTGTTCACGAAGCGTGAAGGCAACTTGCGGTGGCTGGCCGCAACGGTCTAGTGTCCCTCCACTTCAAAAGCCGATTGGGGGCACCGATGCAGTGGCTGGATAATGTGGCGGGTCCCGGATATGCCGCAGCGCTGCTGTGGACGTTTGCTGCCCTTGTCCTGCTGGTCATCGTGCTCATCATCATCAGGCTGATCCGCAACCTGACCTTCGGCACCTTCGTTGCCGGCGGCAGGAACCGCAAGACACGGCTGGCGGTCATGGACGCCACGGCAGTCGACAGCCACCGCCGGCTGGTGCTCATCCGTCGCGACGACATCGAACACCTGCTTTTGATCGGCGGCCCAACCGACGTTGTCGTCGAGCGCGATATCAGGCTTGCAGCGCCACGCCGTCCGGCATTGACCGGCGATGGCGGTGTTGGCCAGCAGCAACAGGCGCCGCGTCCGCGCGCAGCACAACCCGCTCCGGCCACGCCCGCAAGGCAGGCGCCGCCGCCGCAACCGGTAAGGGCTGCTCCGGCCGCCGTTCCGCCGCGCCAGGCCGCGCCGGCGCCGAAACCGGCTCAAATCTACCAGGCGAGCAATGTGACACCGCTGCCGGCCTATGGCTCCGCCGCCAATACTGCCCGGCAGGCCCCGCCACCGAAGCATGAGTCCATCGACGATACCCTGATGCGGGAGCTCGAGGTCTCGCTCGACGATTCGCACCCCAAACCGGCAAGCAAGCCGGCTGCGAAGGCACCGCAGTCTCTCGACGACGAGATGACCAAGCTGCTCGGCGAACTCGCCAGCCAGAAACGATAAAGCCCGGCGAACCGTCACATCTTGCCGATTCCCGATCGAACGCCGCTTAAGCGTGTCGTCCGTTTCAGCGCGACGCGCTTTAACTTGGGGGCGGACTAAACCCTTCGGCCAAAAACAGAAATGGCCGGGAAACCCGGCCATTTCTGATGAAACAGTCCTGCCTGACGGCAGCGGCTCAATCGTCGCGATAGACCTTCTCGCGGCGTTCGTGGCGCTCCTGCGCTTCGATCGACAAGGTCGCGATCGGACGCGCATCCAGCCGCTTCAGCGCGATCGGCTCGCCGGTTTCCTCGCAATAGCCGTATGTGCCTTCATCGATGCGCTGCAGCGCCGAATCGATCTTTGAAATGAGCTTGCGCTGGCGGTCGCGGGCCCGAAGCTCGATGGCGCGGTCGGTTTCCGAGGAAGCGCGATCGGCGAGATCGGGATGGTTGGCGTTTTCCTGCTGCAGGATTTCGAGGGTTTCGCGCGCTTCGCGCAGTATGTCGGTCTTCCAGGTGACGAGCTTCAGGCGAAAGTAGGATTTCTGCCGTTCGTTCATGAACGGCTCGTCTTCAGAGGGTACGTAATTGGCTGTAACGATATCGTTCATTCGACTCACCCAACAACCCCAAATTTGGCGCCTATATATTCGCGCAGAGAAGGCTGCACAAGCGTAATCCGCGCGCGTTTCACGCAATTGTTAATGCCGCGCGGGCGATCCTCAGCAAAGCCTTCCATAGCAAGGGCGCGGGCGAATTCGCACATGATTCGCTGCGCTTGGGCGTCGCCGCCCATTGTGCCTCAGGCCTTTCTCGTGGCTAATCCAGTTGTGTCATTGGTGGGCAGCACACCATTGGGGGTCCGGTGAGCAGACTGTATCTGTTGAGGCATGCGAAGGCTGGCTGGGCCCTTCCCGGCGTGCGCGACTTCGATCGCCCGCTCGACGCATCCGGCATTGCCGATGCCGAAATGATGGGGACTGCGATGCGTGCCCGCAACTACATCCCCGATATCACGCTCTGCTCCAACGCCAAGCGGGCGCGCCAGACGCTGGAAGGCATCGCCGGCCACACCGATACCGGCCGGGTGCTGTTCTTCGACACGCTCTACAGCGAGGATGCCGCCGGCTACCTCGCCATCATCCGCAGCAACGGCGGCCCCGGCTCGCTGCTGGTCATCGGCCACAATCCGATGACGGAAGACCTTGCCATGGCGGTCTCGGGCGACGGCGACGAGGCTGCTCGGGCCATCATGAACCATGGTTTCCCGACCTCCGGCCTTGCGGTCGTGCGCTTCGACGGCACCCTCACCGAGGCTGCGCAAGGCGCCGGCTACCTCGAAGCCTTCCTGACGCCCGTCGATCTCTGAGCCGAGCCGGCCGAGGCCGGGCGCCATTTCAAACTTGAACCGCAAAGCCTATATCGGCGCAAGAGCACGCCTGAGAGAACAGATTTTGGCATCATCGCTGACCACTTTCACCGACGAAGCGAGAATTGCCCTGGATACGCTGTCGGGGCGTGCGAGCGGGCTTTTTTCGCCGTCGCTTCGGCTGGGCGTCACCGGCCTGTCCCGGGCCGGCAAGACGGTGTTCATCTCGGCTCTCGTCCACAATCTCATCCATGGCGGGCGCCTGCCGCTCTTCGAGGCGCAGAAGTCGGGCCGGATCGCGCGCGCCTTCCTCGAGGAACAGCCGGACGATGCCGTGCCGCGTTTTCAGTACGAGGACCATATCTCCGCCCTGGTCAACGACCGCACCTGGCCGGACTCGACGCGCGCCATTTCGGAACTCAGGCTCACCATCGAATATGAGTCTGCCTCCGGTTGGAACCGGATGTTTTCCAGCGGCCGATTGTCGGTCGACATCGTCGACTACCCCGGCGAATGGCTGCTCGACCTGCCGCTGCTCGGCAAATCCTTCGCCGATTTTTCGCGCGAGGCGTTCGAGATGGCGATGCTGCCGGTGCGGGCCGACGTGTCGCAGGACTGGCGGACGCTGTCGGCGACCATCGACCCCAATGCCGATGCCTACGAGATGACGGCGCGGCGCCTCGCCGAGAGTTTTGCCGCCTACCTCAAGGCCTGCAAGCTCGACGAGCGGGCGCTTTCGACCTTGCCGCCCGGCCGTTTCCTGATGCCTGGCGACCTCGAGGGATCGCCGGCGCTGACCTTCGCGCCCTTGCTGCTCAAGGGTGAGAAACGGCCGCGCTCCGGCTCGCTGCAAGCGATGATGGAGCGCCGCTACGAGGCCTACAAGACGCATGTGGTGAAACCGTTCTTCCGCGAACACGTCACCCGCCTCGACCGCCAGATCGTGGTGATCGACGCCATGCAGGCGTTGAACGCCGGCCCCGGCGCGATGGCCGACCTGGAACGCGCGGTGACCGAAATCCTCTCCTGTTTCCGTCCTGGCCGAGGCAATTTCCTCACCGACCTGTTTTCACGCCGCATCGACCGCATCCTGGTTGCCGCGACCAAGGCCGACCATTTGCATCACGAAAGCCATGACCGGCTGCAGGCAATCGTGCGGCGGCTTGCCGACCGCGCCGTGGCGCGGGCAAATTTCACCGGCGCCGATGTCGATGTGGTCGCCATGGCGGCGGTGCGCGCGACGCGCGAAGGCACGGTCAAGCAAGGCCGCGAAACCCTGCCGGTGATCATCGGCACGCCGCTGAAGGGCGAGAAGATCAACGGCGAAACCTTCGATGGTAAAGCCGAAACCGCCATATTTCCCGGGGACTTGCCGGAGAAAATTGACGCGGTTTTCGACGTTTCCGAAGCCGACCACCGGCAGAGCAGCGACGATCCGGCGATCCGTTTCGTGCGCTTTCGCCCGCCAAAGCTCGAACGCACCGCTGAAGGCGTCACGCTGTCGCTGCCGCATATCAGGCTCGACCGCGCCTTGCAGTTCCTGATCGGAGACCATCTGGCATGACCGCGCCCCGCAGACCGGCAGCTTTCCGCATCGAGCCGGAGGCCGAACCGAAGCAGGAAACGCGCCGCCCCCATGCCGAGCCGTCGGCACGCAAGTCGCGCGCCGTCGTCGTGCCGGCCGAGATCGATGTCTTCGACGAACCCGACATTGTCGCCGCCGAACCGCCGCCGGCGACCGCGCCGCGCAGGCGCTCGCTGTTTGCCAGCCTGTTTTTCGGCGCGGCCGGCGTGCTGGTTTCGCTCGCCGTCGGCCTGTGGACCGACCAGCTCATCCGCGACCTGTTCGAGCGCGCAGAGTGGCTGGGGTGGCTGGCAGCGGGAATGGCCGCAATTGCCGTGTTGGCCCTCGCAGTCGTGCTGGTGCGCGAATTCCTGGCTATCGCCCGGCTGGCCGAGGTCGAAAAACTGCAAAAGCGGGCGCTCGATGCCGTGGCGCGCGACGATCCGAAGGCTGCAAGGGCCGTCGTCGAAGAGCTTTCGGCGTTTGTCGCTGCGAAACCCGAAACCGCGGCCGGCAGGCGCTCCCTGGCCGAATTGCGCGGCGAGATCATCGATGGCGGCAATCTGGTGCGACTGGCCGAGACCGAAATTCTCGGGCCGCTCGATGCGAGAGCCAAGGTGATGATCCTCGAAGCAGCCAAACGCGTGTCGCTGGTCACCGCCGTCAGCCCCCGCGCACTCGTAGACGTTGCCTATGTCGTGTTCGAGGCCGGGCGCCTGATCCGCCGCTTGTCCGAACTCTACGGCGGCAGGCCGGGCACGCTGGGCTTTTTCCGGCTGGCGCGCAGCGTTCTTGCCCATCTGGCGGTGACCGGCTCGATCGCCGTCGGCGACAGCTTCGTCCAGCAGATCGTCGGCCATGGCCTTGCCGCCCGGCTGTCGGCGAAACTCGGCGAAGGCGTGGTAAACGGCATGATGACGGCGCGTATCGGCATTGCTGCCATGGAGACGGCGCGGCCCCTGCCCTTCATTGCCGGCAGGCGGCCGGGTATGGGCGATTTCCTGTCGGCGCTGACCTCGTTTGCCGCCAAAAAAGAGAATGAAGCACCCGCCTCAAGCAAGTGAACGCCCTCTCGCGGTCACCAAGCATTAACCAATCTTGTTCATGGTCGTCCAACAACAGCCTCCTTGTTGCCGGGTGTCGTCTATGAAAAGCGTAATCTTGTCCTGCGTCCTGCCCCTGGTCGCGCTTGCAGCACCTCTGGGCCCGACCGGGAAAGCCTTTGCAGCCGAGCCCGACAAGCAGTTCTTCCGCACCGTTGAAGGCAAATGGGTCGGCCCGGGCGAAATCATCGCCGGCAAATACAAGGGCACGAAGTTCACCTGCAGCTTCGACGGCTCGACGCCGGACAACAAGACCGGCATGACGCTCGATGGCGACTGCCGCGTCGGTGTCTTCACCCAGAAAATGTCGGCGACCGTCGAGCGCAAGGGCCGCGACTACAAGGGCAATTTCATGGGCGGCGCCGCGGGGTCGGGCCTGGACATCATCGGCGGCAATGTGGTCGATGCCCGCAAAGTCGTCTTCACCATCAACCGCAACCAATTGCGCGGCGTCATGCAGGCCCGCATTCCCGACGACAATTCGATGACGGTGACCATCGCCGTGCGCGTCGACCAGCAGCTGGTGCCGGTCATCGGCATGAGCCTCAAGCGCGTCGACGCCGTCGAAGTCGGCTCCATCGCCAAAAACTGACTCTCAAGCGGTTCCCCGAGAAAAGCGCGGAACGGGGTTGCACTGCGCGATAGCTGAGCGATTCCGCTCAGCTCGATGTCGGGAAATGACAGGCCACCTTGCGGCCGGGTCGGCGCTCCTCAAGCACGGGCCGCTCGGTGCGGCACCTTTCTGCCGCGATCGGACATGTGGCGCGCAACCGACGATGTCAGCGTCTCCGACGGCCCAAGCCACAGCAAGGCCAACGTGTCAGGGTCCTGTGCGTGCCGGCGGTCCTCCGTGTCAGCGCGATGCCCTTTAAGAACACCAGCAAAAAAGGCGGCGGCTACTTGAGCCACCGCCTTCCTCAATTTCCGAACGAAGAATCAGCCCTTGATGGCGGCCGTCAGCTCGTCATAGGCCTTGCAGGCGTCGGCCGGCGTGGTGGCGCCCTGATATTTGGTCGTCACAGCCTGCACCTTGGCGGTCAGGTCGGCGGCCTTGGTCGGATCCTTGGTGATCGCTTCCTGCAGCGCGGCGGTCATTTCCTGCGCCTTCTTGGCCGCGATTTCCTGCGTGCATTCAGGCGCCTTCGAACAGGCCGATGCGGCAAGCATGGCGACACCCACGCCGACGAGCAAAAACTTCTTCATGCCAGTCATTCTCCTCACGAAGGCAGAACTTGATCGTCGCTGCCTTCCAACGGCCGAAGCCTGGCGTCCCATAGCCGCCGATTGCGGCAAAACGCAACGTGTGCGGCGCATAAACTTGTGCAGCGCTGCTGCAACGGCGCGGACGGCCTGATTGAGGCCGCCCGTGTCAGACGAAGCAAGGTTTCAGCCCCGAGGCTGCAGCAGCGCCAGTGCGGCCGTCGCCGCGGCAAGGACGGCGGTTAGGGTCAAAGGCCCCGTAGCGCCATAGGTGTCCACGACATAACCGCCGACAACCGCACCGACGGTGATGGCAACCTGGAAGGAAGTGACCATCAGGCTGCCTGCTGCTTCCAGCGCATCAGGCGCCGCGCGGGACATATTGGTCGGCAGCACAACCGGCGCCATGCCGAAGGCGAAGCCCCACAGCGTAACAAAGCCGAAGGCAACGCCGGTTTGCGCGCCCCAAAGCACCAAAGCGAGTGCCGAAAACGCCATCAACGCGGCGGTAACTGCGAGGGCCATGTGGATGTTGGTGTCGGCCAGGCGGCCACCGGCAATATTGCCGATCACAGCGGCGATGCCGAACCCGAGCAGCGCCAGGGCAATCGGCCCGGTTGTGAGGAGCGTCACCTGTTCGAGGAAGGGGCGCACATAGACCGAGCCGGCAAAATGCCCGGTCATCAGCAGAACAATGGCAAGCATGCCGAGTTGGATGCCACGCCGCCGTGTCAGCCGAAAGACGTCTGCAAGGCTGTTGCTTGCCGCCGCAGGCAAGGTCGGCAGGCTGAGAAGCTGCAGCAGCATGGCAAGCGCGGCCAGCCCCGCCGTCATGGCCATCGCGCTGCGCCATCCCAGCCAGTCGCTGATCAACGCACCCATCGACGGCGCGGCGATGGTGGCGAGCGAGACGCCGAGGGTGACGATCGCCATGCCTCGACCTGTCGCATTGGCGCCGACCAGCCGCGCCACGACGGCAACCGAAAGTGCCCAGAAAGCGCTGAGAGCGATCCCCAACCCGGCCCGGCCCAGCAACAGCAGCCAGAAATTGGGCGCCAGCGCCGCAAGAATATTGGAACCGACCGCCAGGGCCATGAGGCCAACCAGCACCGCCTTGCGGTTCAATCGGCCGATGAGAACATTGCTCAACATGGCCGTCACGGCGCCAACGGAAGCGGTGGCGGTGACGACCTGTCCGGCAGTTCCCTCGCTGATGCCGAGATCGCGCGCCATCGGCGTCAACAGACCTGCCGGCAAGAACTCGGCTGACACCAGGGCAAAGCTGGTGGCCGCCAATGATAGGACCGCAAACCATGTGGCCGCGCTCCACGCGGCTGGTGCATCGGCATCAAGGCCGATTGCGGCGTCTTCAAGCTGTAATGTTGTGTCCGTCACGGAAAGATCTCCACAGTTGGAGATCTTAGATAGGCGAGTCCGCCCGGATGTTATGTACCTTAAAATCCGAAATTCATATCCATTCGTCCAGGAATTGTGCGACGCACAACGCCTGGCGAGACATTGGTGATGCGCTTGAACGCGCGGGCGAAGGACGCCTCGGAATCATAGCCCAAACGGGTAGCGACTTCGGCAACCGACAAGCCGTTTTGGCCCAGCAATTCGCGGGCAAGCTGCATTCGCAGGCGGGCGAGATAATGTGCGGCACCCTCCCCCAATACCGCGCTGAAGCGCTCGGCGAAAATCGAACGCGATTGGCCTGCCACGCCGGCGAGGCTTCCCAGCGTCCAGTTGTGGCCGGGGTCGCGGTGCATGGCCGCCAGAGCGCGGCCTATATGGGGGTCGCGGATGGCTGCGAGCCAACCGGTGGTCGATGCGCCGTTGCAATTGACCCAGCACCGGATGAGCCTGGCTGTCAGCAAATCCGCCATACGCGACAGGAT
Source organism: Mesorhizobium sp. M0514 (assembly GCF_040321145.1). Taxonomy (NCBI): domain Bacteria; kingdom Pseudomonadati; phylum Pseudomonadota; class Alphaproteobacteria; order Hyphomicrobiales; family Phyllobacteriaceae; genus Mesorhizobium; species Mesorhizobium sp. M0514. Next base: position 13,576 of record NZ_JAMYQZ010000071.1, on the reverse strand, counting down.
GGTGGCGCTGCCCATCTGCGGTTGCGCGGCCTCCACCGTCATGGCCGCCAGCAAAGGGCCGACCATCGGGTCATTGCCGGCCACGTCGCAACCCTTGATGAGAGGCGGCATCAACGTGATCAACGGATTGAGCGCATAGGAGCCGAGAGACATGGAGCCGCAGAAAAGGGTGCTTGTCGCGCCCGTTCCCTGCCGTATCACTTCGCAAACGTTGCCGCCCAACTTGATCACCTGGCAGCCCTCGAGCGAATCGCCCACCACGTCCGGCGCACTCGCCAGCCGATGGGCGATGCCTTGCGGCAGCAGCACCAGATCGCCATCGCGCAACTCCTGCCAGCCTTGCGCTTCGGTGTGAATCCAGCATGGACCCTGGCCGACAAAGTGAAAACGAAGCAGTTGTTGTTGCGGAAAGTCTATGCTCCATGGGTGCCGGAGTTCGCAGCGGCCATAGTTGACGCCACTCAAGCGAAAGTCTTGCAGAACTTCGCTGAGCGCATCCATCGGGATATGTGGCAGCGGCGACGGCCGGGACGAATAATCAGGCATTTGTCAGATATAGATACCGGCCGTCCGACAGGCAAGCTCAGACTGTTGTTCCACCGGGGAATCGCTGCCACGGCACCCTACCCATCCTGGCAGGCTTCCCGCCCTTGCCTCCCGCTCCCGGTGCATGCAAGGAGTGCTGTCGGACACAGGGACAAGAGGCATGGCAGCGGAAGCATCGGGCAGCGATCTCATTCAGGTGGTGGCGCTGCTTGCCGCAGGCGTCGTCGCCGTTCCGATCTTCAAACGCATGGGGCTGGGCTCGATCCTCGGCTATCTCGCCGCGGGCGTGGTCATCGGCCCGTTCGGTATTGGCATTTTTTCCGAATCGGAAGCCATCCTGCATGTCGCCGAACTCGGCGTGGTCATGTTCCTGTTCATCATCGGGCTGGAGATGCAGCCGTCGCGGCTATGGGGCCTGCGCCGCGAGATTTTCGGCCTCGGCGCGCTGCAGGTCGGCGTCTGCGCCTTGCTGCTCACCGGTGTTGGTCTCGCCGGCGGCTTTCCGATCGCGCAATCCTTCGTTGCCGGCGCCGGCTTTGTCCTGACCTCGACGGCGATCGTCATGCAGCTTCTGGAAGAGCGTGGCGAGATGGCCAGCCCCAAGGGCCAGCGCATCGTGTCCATCCTGCTGCTCGAGGATCTGGCAATCGTGCCGCTTCTGGCGCTGGTCGCCTTCCTGGCGCCCGGCGGCAGCGAGATGACCCTGCAGCAAAGGCTGACCGAAATCGGCATCGGTCTTGGCGCCATCGTCGGGCTGGTGGTGGCCGGCCGCTATCTGCTCAACCCGTTCTTCCGCATCCTGGCCGACGCCAAGGCGCGCGAAGTCATGACGGCGGCAGCCCTTCTGGTCGTGCTGGGGTCGGCGCTGGTTATGCAGCTTTCCGGCCTCTCGATGGCGATGGGCGCCTTCCTCGCCGGCGTGCTGTTGTCGGAATCGACCTTCCGCCACCAGCTGGAGGCCGACGTCGAACCATTCCGCGGCATCCTGCTTGGCCTTTTCTTCCTCGCCGTCGGCATGTCGCTCGACCTGCATGTGGTGGCCGACAACTGGCGGCTGATCGCCGTCTATGTCGTCGCCTACATGGCGATGAATGCGCTCGGCATCTACCTCGTCGCCCGCTTGCTGAAGAGCGGTCATCGTGAAGCGCTGGAACGCGCCGTGATCATGGCGCAAGGCGGCGAATTCGCCTTCGTCCTCTATTCGGCCGCAGCGGCGGTTGGCATCATCGACAGCCGGGCCAACGCAACGCTGACCGCGATCATCATCATCTCCATGGTGCTGACGCCGCTGGCCATCATTGCGCTCAAATATGTGACGCCGCGCGACGAGCAGTCGCTTGAAGGCGTCGACATCGCCGACGGCCTTACCGGCAGTGTGCTGGTCATCGGCTTCGGCCGTTTCGGCCAGATCGCCAGCCAGCCGCTTTTGTTGCGCGGCATCGATGTGTCGATCATCGACAATGATGTCGAAATGATCCAGGCGGCCGCCGATTTCGGCTTCAAGGTCTATTATGGCGACGGCACGCGGCTCGACATTCTGCGCGCCGCAGGTGCAGGCCGCGCGCGCGCCGTGCTGATCTGCGTCGACAAGCCGGACGCCGCCGTGCGCATGGCGGAACTGATCAAGGCGGAGTTCCCGTTGCTGACTGTCCTGGCACGCGCGTACGATCGCGGCACCGCGCTCTCGCTCATCCGCGCCGGCGTCGACTTCCAGCTGCGCGAGACCTTCGAATCGGCCCTCGTCTTCGGCGGTTCCGCGCTCGAGGTTTTGGGCGTCGAGCCGGAAGATGTCGCCGATGTCATCGAGGATGTGCGACGGCGCGACAATGCCCGACTGGAGACGCAGCTGGCCGAAGGCGTCCGCGCCGGGCAACGTTTCCTCAGGGGCAATACCGGCACGCCGATCCCGACGCCGCTGACGCAACCGCGCCGGCCCGGCCAGGCGCTGAACGAAGAGACGGCCGGCGTGCTGCACAAGCCGGAGCCCGCCGATCAGGGGGAAAGCTGATGACCGCATTGGATGAGCGCGCGCTCGCCGTCACAAAATTCTGGCGCGAGGCCGGCGAAGACGCGTGGTTCGAGAAGAACGACGCCTTCGACGCGAATTTCCGCAGCAGGTTTCTCGACCTGCACTTTGCCGCCGCGCGGCGCGAGTGCGACGCATGGTCGGAGCATGCCGAGGGTTCGCTGGCGCTGATGATCCTGCTCGACCAGTTTCCGCGCAACTGCTTTCGCGGCTCAGGCCATATGTACGCCACCGATCCGCTGGCAAGGCACTTTGCCGCCAAAGCGATTGCGGCCGGCCATGACCTTTCGCTGGAAGAAAACCTGCGCGTCTTCCTGTACCTGCCCTACGAACATTCGGAACTGCCCGCGGACCAGGACAAATCGGTCGAACTCACCACCGCCAGGGCGCCGAACTATGTGAAATACGCGGTCGAGCACCGCGACATCATCCAGCGCTTCGGCCGCTTTCCACATAGGAACAAGATGCTTGGCCGCGAGACGACGGCGGACGAACAGGCATTTCTCGATGGCGGCGGCTTCTCCGGTTAACCCAGCCACCAATCACGGCCGGATGCCAGTCGCTCTATGCCTGATGTATCGACGGCGCTGAGCCGCGCGCTCACGCTCCTGCCGCCCACCGCCAGATCCGGCGCGATCTCGGCCAGGGGCGCCAGCACGAAGGCGCGCTCCAGCATCCTGGGATGCGGCACTTCCAACCCGGTTTCGTGGATTGTGCGGTCGCCGAACACCAATATGTCGATGTCGATCAGGCGCGGACCCCAGCGCTCCTCGCGCACCCGCTTCAGCTTGCGCTCGGCCTCGAGGCAGAGGTCGAGCAGCGCCCTTGGCGCCAGCGAGGTCGAGATTTCGGCAGCGGCGTTGAGGAAATCCGGCTGGTCGAGCTTGCCCCAGGGCGGCGTGCGATAGAGCGAGGAGACGGCGATTACACGCGTGTTCTCGTCGGCGTCCAGCAGGCGCAGCGCCGTGGCCATCGAGGCCGAGGGATCGCCGAGATTGCCGCCAAGGCTGAGATAGACCGTGTTATTGCTACTCTGGCCAGACAACGGTCACCTCGACGTAATCGAGCACCCCGGGCACCGGTGCGTTGGGCTTGCGCACGGTGATCTCGGCCTTCCTGATCTGCGGAAACCGTGAAGTCAGCGCCTTCGCTACTTCGAGCGCCAGCGCCTCGATCAGGAAACGGCGATGTCCAGTGACGATCTTTTCAATCACCGTGAAGGCGATGCCGTAATTGACGGTGTCCTCGATGGAATCATCCTCCAGTGGGCGGCTGGGCTCGACCGTCAACTCGGCATCGACATAAAAACGCTGGCCAAGCGCCTCTTCCTCATCCAGCACGCCGTGCCGGGCAAAGAAGGCGCAGTTCTTCATGCGGATGACGTACATTTCTTAGTGTCCTGGCATTTCTTAGTGTCCTGGCATTTCTTGGTGTCCTGGGCTCAGCGTCCGGGCTTTTCACGCGCCAGCATAGCATCGGCGACGGCCAGTGCGTCCATGTTGATTGCGACATCGTGAACGCGAAACAGATCGGCGCCCTTCAGCCTCAGGATGACACTGGTGGCTGCCGTCCCGGCGGCGCGCGCGCCGGCTTCGCGGCCGGTGACGGTGCCGATGAAGCGTTTTCTGGAGGTGCCGGCCATCAAGGGAAAACCGAGCTCCTTAAGCTCGGAAAACCGCACCATCAGGTCGAGGTTTTCCTCAGCCGTCTCCTTGGCGAAGCCGAAGCCGGCATCGAGTACGATATGATCGTCCGCAACGCCGCTGCGCCTGGCGATTTCCAGCGAAGCCTTGAGGAACAAAAACTGGTCGGCGATGACATCGGGCAGTTTTTGCCGCCCGCGCCCGGTATGCATGATGACCAGTCCGGCGCCGGTCTCGGCGGCGACGCGGGCGATGCCGGGTTCACGCTGCAAGCCCCAGACATCGTTGACGATATGCGCGCCGGCGGCGACGGCGAGGCGCGCGGTTTCCTCGCGATAGGTGTCGACCGAAATCAGGGCTTCGCCTGACCCGGCGAGCGCGGCGATCACCGGCAGGATGCGGGTCTGCTCTTCTTCAGGCGTCACGGGCGAGGCGCCGGGGCGCGTCGATTCCCCGCCGATATCGACGACGGCGGCGCCTTCTTCCACCATGCGGTGCGCCTGCGCCACCGCCTGGTCAGGCGTGATGAACAGTCCGCCATCCGAAAAACTGTCCGGCGTGACGTTGAGAATGCCGACCACAATAGCTTTCTCGCCAAGGTCGAGATGGCGCCCATGCGCCAGTTGCCATCGCCTTGTCGTCATTGTCCTTCAACCATGTGTCTCATTGGCATGTGGCTCATCGGGCGCTTGCAATCCATCACCGATGCGTGATCGGTGGAAGATCAATTCCGTTGCGCCGGCAACGGCCGTAAAGCAAGGTGCGTGAAGAGGCAACATGATGAAACGACCCCTGCTCTGCGCCCTGATGCTGGCTTTGACCGTCCTGCCGGCGAATGCTGCCAATCTGGTGAAGACTTACAGCTATTTTGCCATCGGCGGCAGCACGCTCGATGACATCGAGACGCAATTGTCGAAGCATGGACCCGAGGTGAAAAGCACCGGGATGCGGCATCCAGGCGCCACCCAGATGGCGTTCACCACCCGCATCAGCTACGCGCAAACCGCAGACACCTGCCGCATCGCCAAGGCCGCCGTCACCGTCAAGGTCAAGGTCATCCTTCCGGAGTGGCGCAGGCCGCGCAAGGCCGATCCCGATGTCAGACTGTTCTGGGACACCCTGTCGGCCGACATCAAGCGCCATGAGGAGCGTCATGTCGAGATCGCCAAGAACCACGGCCGTCTGCTCGAAGACGCGCTGAACGCGAGCTTTGCGCAAAAGACCTGCGCCGGGGCAAAGGCGAAGGCGGCGCAGATCACCGCGGCCGAACTCGCCAGGCATGACCAGGACCAATTGCGCTTCGACCGCGTGGAAGGCGTGAATTTCGAAAGCCGCATCCTGCGGCTGCTGCGCTACCGCATGCAGCGCGTCGAGAAGGGCCAGCTTCCGCCCGGCTGAAACACGGACTGATACCAAGCCAATTCTGCCGAAACATGAGGCCAGCCCCAGAAAATTTTCGGGCATAGGTCGAAATCGGCCTATACGGGACGACATATGTCAGGCTCGCAAGATATGTCAGGCTGGCAAGGCGCGAGCTTCGAAACACCAGATCAAGACCAATTGAGGCGGCGTGTAGCGGAGCGGCCATTTGGCGCCGCGCAATCGCTCTCGAACGTTATGGATGAACTGATATGGACCAGGCTGTCGACAAGCCGGATAGGGTGGCGCCCGCCGCGCCGCTGACGGAAAGCGAGAAGAACGTCATCATCGCCGGCATCCTTTTGTCGATGCTGCTGGCGGCGCTCGACCAGACAATCGTCGCGCCGGCCATGCCGACCATCGGCCGTTCGCTCGGCCATGCCGACTACCTGCCGTGGATCGTGACCGGCTATCTCCTGACGGCGACGGCCATGGCGCCGCTCTACGGCAAGATTTCCGACGTCTATGGCCGCCGGCCGACCGTCTATGCGGCGATCCTGATCTTCCTTCTGGGATCGCTGGTCAGCGCCATGGCCCCCAACATGTTCGTGTTGGTTGTCGGCCGGGCGATCCAGGGTGCGGGCGGCGGCGGCCTGTTCGCCCTGGCGCAGATCGTCATCGGCGACCTGGTGCCGCCGCGCGAACGCGCGCGTTATGCCGCCTGGATTTCGGGCACCTGGGCGGTCGCCAGCATCGCCGGGCCTTTGCTCGGCGGCGGATTTGCCGAACATCTGCATTGGTCGCTGATCTTCTGGATCAATATCCCGCTCGGCATCTTGGCCATGGCCATCATCAACAAGCCGCTGCGCAAACTGCCGGTCGCCGCAAAGCGGCATCGCATCGACGCGCTGGGCGCGCTGCTTCTGGTGGTGGCGACGGCATTGCTGCTTTTGGCCCTCAACTGGGGCGGCAGCGCCTATCCATGGGCCTCGCGCGAGATCGTCGGCCTGCTGGCCTGTTCGGCGGTCTTCTGGGGTGCGTTCGCGCTCAGGCTGATGCGTGCGGCCGAGCCGCTGATTTCGCTTGAAGTGCTGAGCAATCCGATCGTGCTTGCCGGCACGGCGTCGATGTTCCTGCTGCAGGCCGCCAATATCGGCCTGTCGGTGTACCTGCCGGTCTATCTGCAGTCGATCATCGGCCTGTCGGTCAGCCAGTCGGGCCTTGCCATGCTCGGCCTGCTGCTCGGAACGGTCGCCGGCGCGACGTTCAGCGGCCGCACGATACCGCGCTTCTTCCACTACAAGCGTATCGCCATGGTCGGCGTTCTCTTCGCCATTATCTGTCTTGGCGTGCTCAGCCTGGTCGCCGGCCGCGCCTCGCTGCTGGTGGTCGAGCTCTTGACCATCTGCATCGGCCTTGGAAGCGGCACCACCTTCCCGGTCGCCACCGTATCGGTGCAGAACGCCGTCGATCGCGCGCATCTCGGCGTTGCCACCGGCGTGCTGACCTTCCTGCGTTCGCTGGGCAGCGCGCTCGGCGTCGCCATGCTTGGCGCCGTCGCGCTCGGCTATGGCCTGCCGCTTGCCGGCGAAGGCGCGCCGGCTGCCGGACAGATCGTCTCAGCGACGCCCTTCATGATGATCTTCCTTGCCGCGGCCGTCACGCTCGTGCTGGCGCTGATGACGCTGGCGCTGATGCCGGAGAAGTCACTGCGCGGCCGCGACGAGGCCGAGGCGCCGGTCGTTCTGGTGGAGTGATCCGGAAAGCGCTGTAGGACCTACTCCACGACGCCGAGCTTCTTCTGCAGGCTGGTCGACGACGTCGTGTACTGGAAGACGATGCGCTCACCGGGGCTGATGATGCGCTTGGCGGCCTGCGCCATCAGCGCCACCTCGTGAAAACCCGACAGGATCAGCTTCAGCTTGCCTGGGTACCAGTTGATGTCGCCGACGGCAAAGATGCCTGGCACCGAAGTCTGGAATTTCTCGGTATCGACCGGGATGAGGTTCTCATGAAGGTTGAGCCCCCATTCGGCGATCGGGCCGAGCTTCATGGTCAGGCCGAAGAACGGCAGCATGCGCGTGCACGGCACCTCGATGTCGCCGTCAGGCCCGCCCTTGATGGTAGCAGAGGCCAGCTCGCCGTCGGCGCCGGTCAGGCCGCTCACCTGGCCGACCCGGAACTCCAGCTGCTTCATCTCCTGCATGGCATACATCTTGTTGACGCTGTCGGGCGCCGCCCTGAATTCCGCGCGCCGGTGGACCAGTGTCACGCTTTTTGCCACCGGCTGCAGGTTCAGCGTCCAGTCGAGTGCGGAATCGCCGCCGCCGACGATGACGAGGTCGTGGCCGCGGAATTCCTCCATACGGCGCACCGAATAGAAGACGCTCCTGCCCTCATAGGCCTCGATGCCGGGAATGGGCGGCCGTTTGGGCTGGAACGAGCCGCCACCGGCGGCGATCACCACCACCTTGGCTTCGAACACCTCGTTCTCGTCGGTGGTGACCCGAAATGAGCCGTCGTCCAGCTTTTCCAGGCTGGAGACCATGCGGTTGAAGGTAAAATCCGGCTTGAACGGGTGAATCTGCTCCAGCAGTCTGTCGACCAGCCCTTGCGCCGAGATCGAGGGCCAGCCTGGAATGTCGTAGATCGGCTTTTCCGGATAGAGTTCGGCGCATTGGCCGCCCGGCCGGTCGAGGATGTCGATCAGATGGCACTTCATGTCGAAGAGGCCGAGTTCGAACACCGCGAACAGGCCGACCGGCCCCGCCCCGACGATGAGTGCGTCCGTCTTGATTACATCGGTCATGCCAGGCGAGCCTCATTGTCAGACTGGGGCGAAACTGGCGCGAGACTGCATGAGCATTGGCCCGCTGCCAAGCGGCGGCGGGAAAAATCAGATGGTACGGGAGATCAACCCTGGCGAGCCGGCACGCGCACGACTAGGCCGTCAAGCGCGTCGCGCACCTTGATCTGGCAGGACAGCCGCGAGTTCGGCTGGACGTCATAGGCGAAGTCCAGCATGTCCTCTTCCATCGCCTCCGGCTCGCCGACCTCGGCCGTCCAGGCTTCGTCGACATAGACATGGCAGGTCGCGCAGGCGCAGGCGCCGCCGCATTCTGCCTCGATGCCCGGCACCGCGCTACGGATCGCATTCTCCATGACGGTCGAGCCGTTTTCGGCCTCGACATCGAAAGGAGTGCCGTCATGGGCAATGAAGGTCAGCTTGGTCATTTGTCACCTGAAGGGAGTCCCAGCCGAGATAATCACTCCGCCGGACAAGTCAACTGCCGCGCGAAAGCGCCGCTTTGTGACGTTTTTTCGGAAAGCTGGCCAAAGCACGCCCTGGCCCCGTCGATTCATCCCGGTGGCCGCTGCCGAGCGGCAGCCATTACCGGCTGATGGCGGCGATGAAATCGCGCACTTCCTCGATCAGGGCGCCGAGGCGCTTGAGGATGCGCGCATCTTCCGGCTGCTGTTCGATCGAGGTGGCGCAGTCGGCGATGGCAAAGGCGCCGACCCCGCGCGCCGAACCTTTCAGCCCATGCGCCAGAAGCAGTCGCTCCCTGACGTCGGCATCGACTATTCTGTCCCGGACGGAAAGCGCCTGCTGTACGAACAGTGCCAATACCTCCTGTTCGAGGGCGCGATCGCCCATTGTCTGACGGGCCAGGTGGGCCAGATCCACTGGGCGCGAACGGGCCGGTCCCGACGCATCGCCGCCCGGCATTGAGAAGGCAATGCCGCTTTCACCGCGTACCAATTTGAAACTCCTTGTGCCGATCGCCGAAAAAACTAGGCGATTTCCGTCGCCAACGCGTTAATGAATGGGCTGGAAAATTGTTGCCGCTGAGGCGGTTAGATCACGTTGTCGTTAACCTTATATTTAAAGTTTTACGTATCTCGCGGAATGCATGTTTTCTTTACCCCTGTGTGTCATTACGATACGAAGGTCCATTTTCAGCCTCCTGCGTGGGATAAGACGAGCCAGAATCAGGCAAAAATAAGAAGTCCCTCGGCAGCTAGTACAGGGTAGCGAAGGCATGGCGAAGAAACCAACGACGACCAGAACTCTCGACAGCGACGTAGCCAGGGAACTCGAAAAGGCACTAGACCTCGATCTCAGCGGAGACGGCAGCGGCGATCTCGATATCGCGGCGTCGATGGAAGATCTGGAAGCGCAGATATCGCAGGCCGCGGACGAACTGGCGCGCGAAGGCCGCCCCCAGAAGCCCGCCCCCGCTCAAAACGCGCCCATCCAACAAAACCAGAGTGCGAAGCCGGCAGCCAAGCCCGCCGAGCTGCGCCCGGTCGAATCGCGCAACAGCGCTCAGCCAGCCGGCTTCAAGCCGGCAAACGATGACCGCCAAAAAGATTACAAGACGCTGCTGCACAGCCTCAACCGGCGCGCGTCTAGCACGATCTATTGGGTCGTGGCTTTCGTGTCGCTGGCCTGGATCGCCGGCGCCGGCGGCCTCGCCAATCTGCTGTTTGGCCCCAGCATCTGGAAAATTCGTACTTTCGATCAAATCCTGGCCCGCCCTGAACTGATCGGCCTGGCGATCGCGGCAATCATACCGGTCGTCCTGTTTTGGGCCTTCGCGGCGATGATCCGCCGCGCGCAGGAAATGCGCATTGCCGCCCAGTCGATGACGGAAGTGGCTTTCCGTCTGGCGGAGCCGGAAAACCTCGCCCAAGATCGCGTGATGATGATCGGCCAGGCCGTTCGCCGTGAAGTGGCGGCGATGGGCGAAGGCATCGAGCGCACGCTGGCGCGCGCCGTCGAGCTCGAAACGCTGGTCCACAGCGAGGTCAACCAGATCGAACGCTCCTATTCGGAGAATGAATCGCGCATCCGGTCGCTGGTCGACGGGCTGGGCAGCGAGCGCGAAGCCGTCGTCACTCATGCCGAGCGCGTGCGCGCCTCGATCACCGGCGCGCATGAAACGCTGAAGGACGAGATCGGCGCCGCCTCCGACATTATTCGCGACTCTATCCTCAACGCGTCGACCAAGCTGTCGATGACGATCACCAATTCCGGCGACACGCTGATCGACCGCATCAATGAAAGCTCGATGTCGATCTTCGATTCCGTCGAAACCCGGCTGGATTCAATCACCGACAGGCTGTCGACATCGGGCGAAGCCTTTGCTTCGCTGCTCGACACCCGCATCGCCAAGCTGACGGACACCACAGACGGCCTGACCCGGTCGCTGACCGACCTGCTCGACGACCGCACCACCGGTATGGTGTCGCTGCTCGGCGGCGCCGCCCGCACCCTGAGCTCGGAATTCGAGTCCAGCCTGAACGGCATCGAGCGGACGCTGGCCGAGCGCGGCCAGGCGCTGATCAGCGAATTCCAGACCCGCGCCGAAGCACTCGATACCGGCACGCAGAAGCTCAACGCCGCGCTCGAGGCGCGCGCCCGCCAGATCAACGAAACGCTGGTCGAGCGCGCCCGCGAGATCGCCCACACCTTTGCCGAGAGCAAGGATCATTTGTCGGCCATGATCGATCAGGGCAAGACCCAGATCGGCGCCGACATGGCCGACATCGTCTCGTCGACCTCGTCGATGCTCGAAGCCCGCGCCAGCGATTTCGCCGGCCGGATGGAAGCCGCCCGCCATGTCGTGTCGCGCTCATTCGACACCGACATCCAGCGTCTTGCCGATGCCCGTGTCGGCATCGAGGACGCCGTCGAAAACCACAGCCGCAAGCTGTCCGAAAGCCGCGAACGCATGGCGGCTGCCATGCAGGCGGACTTGGCGAAGTTCGCCGAGGGCCGTGCCGGCATCGATGCGGCCGTAACGAACCAGGTGCAGAAGCTGGCCGAAGGCCGCAACCTGATCTCGCGCGCCCTGGAAGAGGATCTGCGCAAGGTCAACGAGTCGCGCGCCGCCATCGACGCGTCGCTGGGCAGCCATCTCGAGCGGCTTGAAGAAGGCCGCAACCGGCTCAACCAGGCTTTGCATGAAGACTCCGGAAAACTTGTGCAAGCCCGTACGATCATTGACGAAATGGTCGCCGGGCATGTCGGTAAGCTGGCCGAAGGCCGCAACATTCTGTCGCGCGCCCTGGAAGCCGATCTCGGCAAGCTCGCCGACAGCCGCGCCTCGATTGACGGGCTGGTCGCCGGCCAGGTTGAAAAGATCGCCGAAGGCCGCGCCATCCTGACCAAGGCGCTCGAAAACGACATTATCGGCATCAAGGGCGTGATCGAGAACCACTCTGCGAAACTGGCCGAGGATCGCACCGAACTCAGCAAGGCGCTGGAGAACGACCTGTCCGGCATCAGAGGCCTGCTCTCCGACCATTCGAGCCGGCTTGCCGACGATCGTGGCCTGTTGTCACAGACGCTCGAGGCCGACCTCGCCAAGCTCGCCGAGAGCCGGTCGAGCATCGACGGGCTGGTCGCCGGCCAGGTCGAGAAGCTGGCCGAGGGCCGCGATATCCTCAAGCGCGCGCTCGAAGCCGACCTCAACACCATCAAGGGCGCCATCGCGGGTCATTCCGACAAGGTGGCGGAAGAGCGCGGTCAGCTTTCCAAGGCACTGGAGGCCGATCTGCAGAATGTGAACAGCCTGATCGCCGACCACTCGAACCGGCTTGTTCAGGATCGTTCGACGCTATCCCAGGCGCTTAAGGATGACCTTCAGAATGTGAACAGCCTGATCACCGACCACTCGAGCCGGCTTGTCCAGGATCGTTCGACGCTATCCCAGGCGCTTCAGGACGATTTGCACAATGTCAGCGGCATCATGGCCGATCATCAAAACAGGCTCGTCCAGGACCGTTCGGCGCTCTCAAAGGCACTGGAAGACGACATCGCCAAGCTGGCGGAGAGCCGCTCCAACATCGATGGGCTGGTCGCCGGACAGGTCGAGAAGCTCGCCGAGGGCCGAGACATCCTCACACGGGCGCTCGAAGCCGATCTCAATGCGATCAGGAGCGCCATTGCCGACCAGTCGCAGAAGCTGAGCGAAAACCGTGGCGAGTTCGCACGGGTGCTGGAAGCGGATTTGGAAAATGTCAACAGCCTGATCGAGGGTCACAGCGACAAGCTCGTCCGGGATCGCGCGACGCTGTCGAAGGCTCTCGAGGACGACCTCGCCAAGCTGGCCGAGAGCCGGTCGAGCATCGACGGACTGGTCGCAGGCCAGGTCGAGAAGCTGGCCGAGGGCCGAGACATCCTGAAACGTGCGCTGGAAGCCGACCTGCAGAAGCTGTCGGCAAGCCGCGGTGAGGTTGACGACATCATCGCCGGCCATGTCGGCAAGCTGGCCGAAGGCCGCAACATGTTGACCCAGGCGCTGGAAGACGATCTGGCAAAGCTCGCCGACATACGCAAGGATGTCGACCGCTCGCTGTCGGGCCATATCGACCAGATTGCCGGCAGAAGCACCGATATCTCGGCGGCAATCGCTGCCGATGTCGAGAAGATCGAGCAGGCCTTCAGCAAGCAGACCGGCATCATCGAAGAGCGCGCCGGAACCATGGAGCGCGCGTTGTCGGTGGGTGTCGACAATGTCCGCAGCGTGCTCGAAAAGAGCGCCGTCTTCGTTGCCGGCGCGCTGCGCGAGAAGGTGATGGAAGTCACCAGCGCGCTGCACGAACAGGCCGGTGCTGCCTTCAGTGACGCGGACCGCAAGATCGCCGAGCGTGCCGAGCAGACCTCGGCCGCCCTTTTGGCCCGGGCCGAGGACATCGCCCGGACCTTCGAGGACGCGGATCGCCGTATGCACGCACGTGCCGAGGACACATCGAGCGCCCTGATTGCGCGCGCAGAGGATACGACGAACGCCTTGCTTGCCCGCGCCGAGGACACGACGAACGCCTTGCTCGCTCGCACCGAGGATACGTCGAGCGTGCTGCTTGCCCGGCACGACGAGACGTCGAACTCGCTGCTCGCCCGCGCCGAAGAAACGGCCGGACGGCTGGCTGCCCGCGCCGGCGAGATCGCCGGCACGTTCGACGCCGCCGACCAGAAGCTGGTCGCCCGCGC
>NZ_JAMYQZ010000070.1:0-32920 GCF_040321145.1 Mesorhizobium sp. M0514 | reverse complement strand
TCGGGCAAAAGTCAGGTGGTCGACTGGCTGCGCCAGCGCTCGCGGCCCTATCTCTTCTCCAACACGCTGATGCCGGCGATCGCCGGCGCCTCGATCAAGGTGTTCGAGCTGATCCGAAATGGCGACGCCCTGCGCCAGCGCCTCTATGCCAATGCGGCGCGCTTCCGGTCCGAGATGGGCAAGCTCGGCTTCACGTTGGCCGGCGCCGATCACCCGATCATCCCGGTGATGCTGGGCGATGCCAGCCTGGCGCAGGAAATGGCGGCGCGTATGCTGAAGCGCGGCATCTATGTTATCGGCTTTTCCTTCCCGGTGGTGCCGAAAGGCCAGGCGCGCATCCGCACCCAGATGTCGGCGGCGCATTCCACCGCCGACATCGACCGTGTGGTTGAGGCGTTTACGGAGGTAGCAAGGGAACTTTCGATCATATGACCTGCGGTCTCTAACTACCTCATCGCCAAACAGGCCTTCTGGCGAAAGCCTAGAACCCCATCAGGTATCTGCGCTAAATGTTTGATCCCGGGCTCACATGACGATGCTGAGGTCAAGAGGTGTGTTAGGACGGCATCGTATTGCTCCCAATTGGTGGCGGAATCCAGAGCTGGGCCCGATTGCGTGACACGGCTCGGTCAATCGAGCCTAATCAAACTCACATACGGTCGCCGCTTGAGACGGCTGCACCAATATCCCGCTTGCGGCGGCAGGGGCCCAGAAGGCGAGACCCGTCTTTGATACGGCATTCTAGCCAGCTGGGATCTCGGTTCGCCTCCTGGATCCGCCGAGGCTGATCTGGCCTCGAGGGATGAGTGTATCGGTGTGATCTCGTCAGACGGCCTTCATGACAGCACCTTCGATGACGACGCCCGCGGTCACGTATTTCCACAGCGCCACGAGCAGCTTCCTTGCAAGGGCGACGATGGTTGTCTTTTTGAGGCGCCCCTGATTGCGCATCACGCGTTCGTGGAACCAGCGGGTAAGCGCTGAACTCGGTTGATTGCGCAGCCACAGCCAGGCCAACTCGATCATCGTCGTTCGCAGTCGGGGGTTGCCGGCCTTCGAGACGCCTTGCTCGTGCTGGACCGATCCGCTCTGCCAAGGCGTCGGCGCGAGCCCGGCATAGGCGCCGACCTGCCGGCGATTATCGAAGTGCCGGAACAGCCCTTCCGAGTAGAGGATGGCGGCACACTCGGGGCCGATACCCTTGAGATCGAGCAATGTCGCTGCTGGAGTTTCGGCGACTTCGATTGCCAGCAGAGCGTCGCGCTCGGCCTGCACCTCTTTGATTTGGGCTATCACCAGTTCGAGTCGGTCGAGCTCGCGACGGATTTGCCCCTTCAGATGTTCTGGCAGTGCGCGACCGTCGCCGGTCCTCAATTCCTCAAGCCGATGTCGCCGGTCACGTCCCAGCGGCTCGTAGCCGGTGATGCCCTGAGCAAACAGCAGGCCCTTGATCCGGTTGACATGGCAGGTCCGCTCACCAACCAGAGCCTTGCGTTCGCGGCCGATGCGCCGATGGTCCTCCTCCTTGACGCTCGGTACCCTAACCATCGCGCACACGCGCGGCTCGCCTCGTTTGTAGGCGAGCAGCGCACGCACTAACGCCTCACCATCGATCTTGTCGGTCTTGGCACGACGCCGCCGGCGCGACGTGGCAATCGAGGCGGCGTCGACGACATGGCTTTCGATCCCCTCGGCCTCCAGGATTCGATGGATCCAGAAGCCGTCGAGACCCGCCTCCTGAATGACCACAAGCGCAAAGTGCCGGCCGGCGCGCGCCTGTGCCTTGTGCTGAAGCTGGGCAAAGCGTGGCAGCAGTCCTGTGATATCGCCGCCGCGGACCGCATGTTTCGACATCTTCTCCCCACTGCCCGGCGACAGCGAAGTGATCAACCAGGTCGATTTACTGAGTTCCAAAGAAATGAAGATCGCGCCAAGATCGGTGCGGATAGCGGCAGGCGCCGCAGATCGATCGGCTACAACACGCATGATTGGCCTCCACAGAGTTGTTGGTCAGCAACCCCACTCTGCCAGAGCGCAGGTCGCTATCCACCACCGGTCATGGGATCTTTGATGGTTCATCATTGTCGTCCGAATCAAAGGATGCGCTATGGGCCAGGTCCTGCATGGGAGCGCCAAGACGACAGAGGCGGTCCGTCGAGCGATACAACATAGTCAAGCGAGCCTGAGGAGGCTTTCGAAGCGCTACGGCATCAACCCTGAGCCGGTCGCGAAGTGGAGCAAGCGGAGTTCGACCGCCGATCTGCCCACCGGCCCGAGGGAGCCGAGATCGATGGTTCTGCCTGTCGAGGAAGAGGCCGTTATTGTCGCCTTCCGCCGGTACACGCTGCTGGCGCTCGACGATTGCCTCTACGCGTTGCAGCCCACTATCCCGCATCTGGCGCACTCTTCATTGCACCGCTGTCTGCAGCGCCACGGCATCGGCCGATTGCCGGATGTCGGGCGCGACAGGCCAGCGAAGAAGTTCCCGTTCGGGAATCAGCAGCTCTGTTCGTCGATCGCGCCGCAAACATTGCTCATGAAAAAACGCAATGGTAGGTGCATCAATTGGACAGGCAAGGAACCCCCTATCAGCCATCCTCTTCAAGACGATGCAGGCCCAAGACTGTACAGTGGATAATAGAGAGTCACAACTGCGTCCTTTGTGATATTCGTTGATGGACCCCGTACCACACGGTGAATAAAAACAACAAATCCTTCAACTATATTTTACAAAAACTTTACGGCTGCCGATCGCGAATGATCGTACCTTTATCACAAAGTCTGAGGTCAGGCTCGAATTGACAGCTGAGCCGTTGACGCTCAGACCGCGGCATAGAGCGCAACATCGGAGTCGGCAGCAATGGGAAAAAGAGCACTTATCCTCGTTGAAGGTCATAGCCGAATGGGTCTTCAATACGTCCAAGCAGCTCAACGCCTTGGCCTTCATCCAATTACCCTGTCTGCTGATCCAGCTCAGTACGATTATCTTGCGGCGAAGCGCATTGAGACAATTCGTGTCGACACGGACAATCTCGATTCGCTGATCCGCGAATGTTCCCGACTATCGGTGGCCTTTGACATTGCTGGCATCACTGGGTTTTCGCGCAACGATGAGTCAGCCTGTGTGACGGCGGGCAAGCTCTGCCAGCATTTCGGTCTGCCGGGACCGAACCCCGAATCCATTGAAAGATGCTGTGACAAATTTACTCAACGCCAGTTCCTCGCGCGGGCCGGCATTCCGATACCGGCTTATCGCTTGGCAGTTAATGCAACAGATGTAGAAAGCTGTGCCGCGGAGATCGGACTACCGGTGATAGTTAAGCCTGCGGTGGGCAGCGGCAGCGTCGGGGTCCGATTGTGCCGCACTGCCGATGAGGTAGCCGAACACACGATCCATCTGCTAAGCGGGAAGCACATTTGGCAGTCTTCACCGAGGATACTCGTCGAAGAATTCGCAAAGGGCCAGCTTTACTGGGCCGACATAATGGGAGATCAGGTCATCGGAATTGGCACCGCTGAATGCGGCCCTCCACCGCATTTCCTCTCTCATGAGTGCACCATTCCGGCCCCCCTGAATGATGACGAGCATGAACGCGTCGCCGATCTTTCGCTGAGCTGTTTGCGAGCTCTGGGCCTTGGCTGGGGGCCAACGGGGATAGAATTCAGGTGGACAAAGCGTGGCCCAGTCGTCATTGAAGTCAATCCGCGGCTTCATGGCACGCCCACCCCCCAATTAATTCAGCTGGCTTACGGACTCGATCTCATCACCGAGAGTATCAAACTTGTCATCGGCGATGAATGGGATTTACGCAGGAGGCATTCGCAGACCGCGGCCGCGCGGTTCCTAAATCCTGATTGCGATGGCACCCTCGACTGGATTGATGGCGATGGCCGGGCGGCTTCTATACCTGGTGTCGCTGAGGTCAAATTTTATGTTAAACCCAAGACGCCGGTCGTCAGGAATGGCGATTACCGAGACACTATCGGACATGTCATCGCCGTTGCACCCACCAGCGCTGAGGCCGAGGCGATACTTCAGCGCGCCGTCGAGTCGATCAATTGGGTGATCACTCCAATTCCCCCGCTTGGCGAACAGGAATAGCCTGCGCACTTATTCTACTTCTCCGCACCAGCGCGTGTGAGTATGGCCGTGTTGCTTGCTCGAGTGGTCGAGCGGATCCTCATCACGGGAGAACGAGCCGTGGCAGGTTATGGGGAAACATTATGTCGAAATCGATATTGCAAAGCTGAAGAACGCTATGCGATTGTGGAAGCGCCTCGGGAAGGAGAGGTTCGCTTTTTCGGAGGTAGAGGCATCGGCCCCCGGCGTGCCCCGGATCGTTGAGTGGATGGCCAGCCGCTTTAGTCAAGTGCGATGTCGCGCTGCATTGGCCGGTCGTTAGGAAGCAGATCCAATTTCGCCGCCGACTTCGGTGATGATGCACCGAACGCAATCAAGCGTTAGCGTGGCGCTGAAACGCCTCTTGCTGAGCGAGATAGCAACCGACCTGCCGACGAACACGGCCTGTCCCGAGAAATCGCCTGCGGTCGCCAAACACCTCCTGCCACCGCGCCCATCCGGACATCCGCAGACCATGCCGCAGTGGATTAGATTATTGTCGCGTGGACCAGTCTATGTGAGCTGAGGAACTCTCAAGAGAATCCAGGCCATCCTGCCGACAGCCGGAACCCTATCTCCGAATCGAGGGGCGCGAAGTACTGCGCGACCGCGCGGCCCTGCTGCGCAGTATGTCGAGTCGGACTCCTGGCATGCTCAAGCACCTGGTCGAACACGGCCGAACCCATCTCTTGCCACGTCCGTCCGCTATGCGACGGCGGGAGATTACGCAACTGCAGTGGATCCCGCGACGATGCATTTCAAACCGCGCGGCTTTCTGCGGCTCGCACTTCAGCAGTCGCCGCATTTTGACGCAAGTTTTCTTTCCCCGGCGATATTATTCCAAGATGCCACACTCAGGCGACAAGCGAATCCCTCGACCGTTGGTATCGACAAGACCAAAAGAAGCGCGGGCTAATCGCGCCACTAAACTAAAAAGGGGAACTGGACATGACGATCTCTCGACGCGAAATCCTCAAGGCTGGTTTGGCCGCCGGAACGGCTTTATCGATCCCTTCAGTGCTGCGGGCGCAGACAGTGTCAGCCGGCGCGCGGACAGTGCACATGGTGAAGGGTGACCTGCGCATCTTCGATCCGATCTGGACGGCAACGAACATCACCGCCGACTACGGCGCGGCGATTTACGACACGCTATTCGCTTTCGACTCGGAATTCATGCCTCAGCCGCAAATGGTCGGGAAATTTGACGTCTCTGACGACAAGAAGACGTATACCTTCGAACTGCGGGACGGCCTGAGCTGGCACGACGGCAACCCCGTCACCGCGGCAGACTGTGTCGCCTCGATCCGTCGCTGGGGCCAGGTGGCCCCCGGCGGACAGCTGATCATGGCGCGCGCCAGCGACATCTCGAAGAAGGATGACAAGACTTTCACGATCTCGCTCAAGGAGCCCTTGGGACTTCTGGTCGATCTCCTGGCGGATCTTACGCCGCCGTGCCTGTTCGTCATGCGCGAGAAGGACGCGAACCGGCCTGCGACCGAGCAGGTGACTACGACCATCGGATCGGGGCCGTTTAAGTTCAACGAAGCTCTAGCCAAGCCAGGCGCAAGCTATACCTTTGATCGCAATGAAAAATATGTACCGCGCAAGGAGCCGTCCGACGGATTGGCTGGCGGAAAGATCGTCAAGGTCGATCGTGTCATCTGGGATGTTATCGCCGACCAGCAGACGGCGATGGCAGCCTTGCAAGCGGGTGAGATTGATTACTTCGAGACGCCGCCGGCAGACCTTTATTCCTTGGTCGAGAGCGATCCCAACCTTGAACTTCAGGTTCTGGACATGGCGGGCTGGGACGCGCTCGTGCGCATGAATTTCCTGCAGCCGCCATTCGACAACGTCAAGGCGCGACAGGCCGTGCTTCACTTGATTGATCAAGAGGCGTTCATGCGCGTCATGGCCCCTGACCCAAAATATTCCACTGCCCTCACCTCTATCTTTGGAAACACTACGCCGGCATCCAACGACGAAAATACGGGATGGTTCAAAAAGGGCGGCGACCCGGAAAAGGCTAGCCAGCTGTTCAAGGAAGCCGGATACGCCGGCGAGAAGGTCGTTATTCTCGATCCGACGGACTGGCACGAAGGAGACAATGCCTCGCAGCTACTGGCGGCGGCGCTACAGAAGATTGGGGTCAACGCTGAGCTCGCGCCGATGGATTGGGGCACACTCTCCACGCGCCGGGCAAACAAAGGCCCCGTCGAGGGCGGCGGCTGGAACATGTTCATCACGACGGAAATGGATTACTCCCTTGGCGATCCGCTCACAGATCCCCTCCTAACCGCGAATGGCGACCAAGCTTGGTACGGCTGGCCGAAGAACGACGAATACGAGGCGCTGCGGGCCAAATGGGCAAATGTTATAACAGTCGAAGAGCGAAAAGCGCTTGCACGCAAGATGCAAGGGATCTGGTGGGACTTCGTCGGCGATGTGAGGTTGGGAAAATACATCTCGCCGATCGCTCGCCGGAAGACCCTCACGGGTCTCATCGGCGTGCCCGCAATCGTCCCGATGTGGAACATGGAAAAAGCCTGAGCGATGGCGGTCTACATCCTTCGCAGGTTGGTTTCGACCATCGCCGGGATCTTGGTCTTCCTGCGTCTCAGGCTTGCGCCCGGCGATCCGGCGGCGATCATCGCCGGCAAGGTGGTCAGCGCGGAGAGCGTCGTGTTCACCAGATCCCGGAGTAAAGTTGGGGCAGGGAGCGCCAGAATCAGAGGCGCCATTAGGCCGCCGCCTGTACTGACCAATTGATGATGGAGAACATCAGAACTCACAGTCGGATTGCTGGGGAGACGTGGGCGGCTCTGGGTGGGCTTCTAATCGGTGTTGTCGCTGGCAACAGTTGCAGCTTTTGTCATGGCTGATGTTGATCCCGACGATCCTGCTGCCGCCGCGCCGTTCCCGGCACCAGACTTCTGGTCACGTCAAAAACGCTCGCCGAATCTGAATCTTATCGAGCAATTCTTTGCCAAGGCAAACATTGGCTCAGAAAGATGCACGAACCGTCGAAACGGTCCGCAGCATCGTGGGCGAATTCCTCAATCGCCATCATATCAACCGACGAGCAGCCCACGTGATATCACCCGGCTGACCCAAAATGCGTCATGGATTTCAAACTGAACCGCTTTATGGGCTCTGCTTTTTCGCCATCCGACGCGTTTTGGCGCAAACCTGTCCCCTCCGCAGGTCATTTTTCCTGGAAGCGAATAATCACTTTGAGAGAGGCGACCTCTCCGAACCGGGAAATCGCTTAACACAAAAGGCGATGAGACATGTGGCAGTTTGCCAAGACAGATGGGCAAGGATGAAAATTGCGCTCGGACCCTTGCCCGTGAAACTATTGGAGAACGTGTGGATTCCGCTTGCCGATGGAACCCGTCTGGCTGCGAAGATCTGGCTGCCGGAGGACGCGGCATCCAACCCGGTTCCCGCAATTGTCGACTACATCCCTACCGTAAACGTGATGGCACGGTTTAGGGGGGACGAGGGGATGTATCGTTATTTCGCTTCGCATAGCTGGTGCGAGCATCCGTCTAGACATCCGGGGCACCGGCGATTCCGAGGGTCTGTTCGAGGATGAATACGTCAAACAAGAGCAGGACGATGCTGTCGAAGCCATCGAGTGGATGACGCGCCAAGCCTGATGCAGCGGCAGTGCGGGAATGATCGGCGCAAGTCGTGGGATGGGTTCAGCGCCTTGCAAATCGCGGCGCGCCGGCCCAAGCGTCTGAAGACGATCATCACACACTGCTCGACTGACGATCGCTACGCCGACGATGGGCACTACATGGGCGGATGCCTTCTCAACGACACGTTGGCTTGGAGCACCACGTGTGTCACGAGCATGGCACAAATCACCCGATCCCGAGATTATCGGCGAGGAGCGCTGGCGCACGATGTGGATGGAGCGCCTTGAGAATGCGCGCCCGACATTGATTGATTGGGTCGCTCACCAGCGCCGAGATGAGTTCTGGAAGCAGGGCTCGGTCTGCGAAGACTACGATGCAATCGATTGCGCGGTTTTCACGGTCGGTGGATGGGGAGATGGCTTTTCAACGCCGTATTCCGGCTTCTCTCAAATCTGAGATCGCCACGGAAAGGGCTGATTGGCCCTGGGGGTCATACCTGTGATCTCAGAACTGGCGGTATGCCGTCAGAGCTCGTTGACGGGTTCCACGGGGAGTATGAGCAACACCGAACCCAGAAAATGGGCAAGCAAAGCGGCCGCCAGTCGCTTCAGGTTGACCGCCGCCGCGGTGAGATAGGCCTGAATTTTCATGTTGCCGAGACCGCGCCGGACCGCCCAAGCGAGGCCGTGCCAATTCTTGGCCTCGCGGTATAGCCTTCCGAGTGCCACCTATGGCGCTGATAGAGCTGCTTCTTTTCCGACCATCGCTCGCGGCGCCTGCGCGCCCGCAACAAGGCCGGATAGTCGTCGCCCAGGATGACCGCCTTGTTTACCCGCTCTTTGGATAAGCAAATGGAAGCAAGATCGCAGCCGACACAGTCTCGGGAGAAGAAGCGCCCGTGCTTTACCCGCCGGTTCGGGCGCAGGATCTTGCCGCGCAGGCATTTGAGGACGTCGTGCTTGGCGTCGTAGCGGAAGCGGCGTAGCGGTACAGAACTTCGGTGTCAATGCCGCTCGAATTTTCTTCAAAAGTGCCGAAGTAAAATTCCCCAGTTTCGCCGCTCAGGCTGTCGCGGAAGAGTGTCCATTTCTCGGCGGCCGGCCGCGCGGCCGCGATGGGGCATTTAGTGTCGGCGGCGTGATGGAGGCTTTTGATCGCAAGTGTTCGGGCATGAGCTCGGCGTGCTGGCGGAGCCGATAACTCGATCCTTCGATCTGGACGACGACCGCATGATGAAGCAGGCGATCGAGAAGTGCGGTTGCGACGACAGGATCGCCGAAGACCTCGCCCCATTCGGCGAAGCCGCGGTTTGACGTGAGAATCATGGCGCCCTTCTCATAGCGGGCGTTGACGACCTGGAAGAACAGATTGCCGCCACCGTGGATGACGGGCAGGTAGCCGATCTCGTCGACAACGAGCAGAGCAGGCCGGCAGAAGAAGCGGATGCGTTCCTGCAGGCGGCCTTCGCGTTCGGCGCTTGCCAGTGCGCGATGAGTTCGGCGAGCGTGCAGAAATAGACGCTCTTTCCAGCCTTCACAGCCTCGACGGCAAGTGCGATGGCCAGATGGCATCGTAGAAGGCCAACGGGCGCTGAGCGACCCTGTCGCCTGAGCCATGAAGGATGACCTCGTCGTTCCTCGGCGCTTGTGGACGTGGACGTTGCGATGCCCGGGCTCGACATGACGCTGATGCCAACCTTCGAGAATGGAATGGATGGCAATCAGTGCGCCGTGTCGCCGAAATCCTGCTCCACAAGAGGCAACACTTCGAGTTTTTCGTTTCCCAGCAGCGCGACCCAAATTTCTCGCCCCTCGATGTACTCTTCCACGAGCGCATCCTGAGCGAATCGCGTGACGATCACTTCTAAGGCCTGCCTCAACTGGGCGGCCTCATGTACGAGCTGCACTCCGCAGCTGTCCGATTCGTGACGGGGCTTCACAATCATTGGGAATCGCAGCTCGCCGGTACTTTCGGTGCCGTGACGCATCACGCGAAAATTCGGCGTTGGCAAGCCACGATCGCGGATGAGCCTCTTGGTGATAACCTTGTCGAGCGCGAGCCCATGCTCGAGTGGACCGGACTCCAGTGTACGGGACCCGGCCATCTCGAGCATGGCCGGAACGTGGGTGAGACGCCACTCGCCCTGAATTCCGTATGCCATGTTGAACACGAGTCCCAAGGGGCGGGTTTGGCACTCCGGTGCCATGAACCGGTCGGGCGTAGCGAACATGCTTTTATTCGTTCCGCATAGCAGCGTCTCGTGACCGCCTTCTTGCAGTGCCGCCGCCACGCTTTCAATCGTCTCGCGGTCATATGCCTCCGGACAAGGCTGACCGAACCGATTGATCACGCCACGATCATCATCGTTCCAAACGACAGCTATGCGCATGAGCTACTCCCTAGATGTTTGCCCGCTGTCGGCTCATTCCTTGATTGCTCGAAGAAAACAACTCGTCTGGCCCCCGTACCTGGCCGGCCGTCCAAGCGGCAAGCGGATCCTGCTTCCTGCCACAGAAGGAAAATCGGTTGCTCAGCAAAAGAAAAAGCTGCCGAACAATATGCTACCTGTCCCAGCAATTGGTGGCGCAACTACCTGGCCCGTCGCAGCGTAGCTGTGTTCCGCGTTGACCGGCGGACGCAAGGCGATAACGACGAGGAGCATCAACTGGAGGATTGTGAGCCACCAACATTAAGAAGCGGGTCAGCCTTGCGGCTCGTGGCGCGTACGATTGCCGCTCCCTGCGCAGATGCTCAGCTAGGCCTGACCTGCCAGAAAAAGTGCAGCCATCAGAGTCACGACCAGCGTCGTCCAATAAGGCTAGGTCCGCGTTTTGAGCTGCGCCGTTAGTGGCACGTGTAAGACGAACGGATAATTGTCGCTGTAATCCTGCCGATTGGCAGGCGGCCTATCGGTGACTACCTTTGGCACCGTTGAAGCGGCCGCCGGCCTCTGACGCCAGTACTCCGACGGGCAATTCACCTCGCGTGCCAGCCGATGAGGCTGCCAAAAGGTGTGCTTCGCACCGCCAGCGGCGTCAGCCGATCCGAGAGGCCTTTCTGGGACACGGCGTAGAGCTCGCTAAGCTCCCGCGTTAGAGCCTCCCGGGGCAAGTCGTCAGAGGACATTTGGTGCCTGGTCATCAGCCGGGCATTATCGTCCACCGTCGAGCGCAGTAGCCGCCCCAGTCGTCAAGGATGAGCAGTTGCACACGAGCCAGCTTGTCGATGAGACGGGGAAAGCGGCCGTCGAAGACGCGCCAGGGCGAGATCTTCGAACAGACGCGGCATGCGCAGGTAGAGCACGGAATGATCGAGCCGGGCGGCCTGACGTCCGAAGGCGCAGGCCAGCCAAGTCTTTCCGGTGCCGGTCTGCCCGGTGATGATGAGGTTTTCATGCGCCTTCAGCCAGGCGCCTTGGGCCAGCGACAGCGTATTGCGCCGGTCGAGCCCGTGATGCGCGGCGAAGTCGATGTTCTCGATGCAGGCGTCGACAAAGCGCAGCCTGGCAACGGCGAGACGGTTGGTCAGACGCTTGTCGGCACGCATGGCGGCTTCACGATCGAGCATCAGGCCGAGCCACTCGTCGCGACTGAGATCGTCGGCGTTGCTCTGGTCGGCCAGGTCCCGATAGGCGGCGGCCATTCCGCCAAGGCCGAGAGCCTGGATCTGGTCGAGGGTTGGATGTGTCAGCATGGTTGGTTTCCTTTCCTTCATTGGTAATAGGAGCCGCCGCGGATGTTGGTGTGCGATGGCGTGGGCTTGACCGGCTCGGCCGCGGGTGGCACGCGGTCGAGGCCGGATTTGAGGATGGCGTCGACGGAGGAGTAGGTGATCGCATTGATGGTCAGCGCCCGCTCGCAGGCCGCCTCGAGCCTATCCCGCTCGTAGCGACGGGCCAGCGAGAGGATGCCAAACGCGGAGCGGTATCCCTGCTCGGGATGGGGACGGTCGCGCATCATCCGCTCGAGCAGCATGGCGGTGTTGGCGCCGATCCCGGCTGCCTGCCGGATCAGGTTCGCCGGCGTCGTGTTGGCATAGCGCTGGTGCGCCTTGGGCATGTGCTCGTTGACGGTGACATGGCCGCAGCCCTCCAGCGTCGTATATCGCGCCGAGGCTGATCCTGTGTTGTGGTCTCCTCTGCGGGCTCTCTGTTAAACAGTGGTCACGCCGCCTTTGGCGCGGATTGAACCGTACAGGCGATGGACCAGATGAAGCCCACGATCTCGCGTCCGATGGCAACATTGACGACGTTCGCATTCTTGCCGCGCGCGCTCAGCCGACGATATCGGGTGCACAGCCGACTTGCGCTTTCCACCCAATATCGCGAACGAGGTCTTGGCAGCGCCTGGAACGATCGACCTTGTGCCGGCAGATGGGCGCTCCCATCCGGTAAGCACAGGCTCCCTCGACCAGCGCGCGCCGGACATGAGTGTTGCCGGTCTTGGTGATGCCGGCGCGCCAGACGGTCTCGCCACAAGAACATACTCTGCATCTACACGGCATTCAGCCGCGTCCGCTTCGCTTACTTCCTGAAGCAAAGCGTGACTCCAAATGCAGGACGGCGCGTCGCGCTGTTTGCAGAACGGCGGTTCATTGCCGGTCGGACGCGTAGTCTTGCGCCGGAGTCCCGCCCCTGTTCGCGGGCCCGACAAGGGTTGCTGCGCGAATGCCGCGGTCAAATAATCAAGGCGATCGGCACTAGGCATGACGAGCTTTCTCTTGCCGGAAGCCCTCATCGTTCACAATGAAGGGCTTGATGCCGGCTCGGTACTTTGAAGAGCGCGTTGTTCGTTCCTTTGCGCCCGTTTATTGCACTTTATCGTCATCTTTCTTCAGCTCGCGCGCTCGATAAGACTGCGCGGGGTGTCCGGCTAACTGGGACCCCTGCAAACACGATCTCTCCGCCGGTTGCCGTGTTAGGTCGCATGCGGTTGAAGGGGTCAATGTTCGGAACCTAACACACCGGGGCGCAAGTATCAGTTATTACGCGCCAAACATGTGGTTTTGACGGTCTTGCTCGCACAACCGGCTGCGGCTATAGCGACAATCTGGGAGACGAATCTCATCCTGATCGCCGCGCCGCATGCGGCACGCCGATTGCATGAGACAAGGAGATGCGTGTTTCAGAATTCGCGGACACCCATTCCGCTAATTCGCGGACAGCGATTTCAGTAATTACGGGACATTATTCCGCTAATTCCCGGACAGTCTTCGGGGCGGATAACGGTCGGTTCTCGGGAGCGTCGTTCTGGCATTTTGCCCTCTCATCATCAGGTTGAGAGAGGCCATGCCAAGACGGAAGCAAGCGAGACGAACGACAGTGAAAGACCTACGATCAATCCTGCGCCTGACGCATGAGCAGGGCCTCTCGGTGCGAGCGGTGTCGGAACGGCTGAAGATCAGCAAGACTTCGGTTTCGACCTATCTGTTGCGGGCGCGTGAGGCTGGCATCTCGGACTGGCCGCTGCCGCCGGGCTATGACAATGACGTATTGCTTGAGTGGCTTCTGTTTCGCCGGGTTGGCCGTCCGCCGGAGGACTGGACGAGCCCGATTGGGCGATGATCTCGCGCGAGCTGAAGCGCAAGGGCGTGACGCTGACGTTGTTGTGGCAGGAATACCGCGCGGCGCACCCCGATGGTTATGGCTACACTTGGTTTTGCGGCCGGTTCGGCGCTTTCCAGCGCCGGTCGAGCGCAACGTTCCGCAACCGCCACGAGGCGGGCGCGGTGATGCAGACCGACTACGCGGGCCACACCGTGCCCGTTGTCGATCCCGATACTGGCGTCATCTGCTAGGCTCAGATCTTCGTTGCGGTGCTGGGCGCCTCGTCCTTCACCTTCGGCCATGCTAGCTTCAGCCAAAAACTGCCGGACTGGATCGAGGGCCAGTGCCGGGCACTCACCTTCTTCGGCGGGGTAACTGAGGCGATCGTCTGCGACAATCTGAAGGCCGGCGTCGCCAAGGCGCTGTGGTTCGGCCGACGCTCAACCAGACCTTCGCCGCCATGGCCGAACATTACGACACGACGATCCTGCCGACCCGCAGCCGCAAGCCGCGCGACAAGGGCAGGTCGAGGGCGCGGTGCTGATCGTCGAGCGCTGGGTCTGGCCCGGCTGCGCAATCGGCGCTTCTTCAGTCTCGGCGATCTCAACGCTGCCATTGCGGTTCTGCTGGAGGATCTCAACAACCGCCCCATGCGCCATGTCGGCAAAGCCGCCGCGAACTGTTCGAGGAGATCGAGCGGTTGGCTCTGGCGCCGCTGCGGTAGGCGCCGTTCGAATATGCGGAGTGGAAATCGGCGAAGGTGCATCCCGACTACCATGTCGAGATCGACAGGACCTTCTACTCGGTGCCGCACGCGCTGATCGGGCGGCGCGTGAATGTGCGGCTCACCCCCGGGTGGTCGAGCTCTTCCATGATTACAAGCGCGTCGCCAGCCATATCCGCCGCTCGCAGCAATGCCGGGGAGCCCTCGTGTACAGTACGAGCCTTGATGCTCGCCACCTAGACAGAGGCAGCCCCAAACGAAACAAGGTCATGCGGCCCGGCCCGCGGATGAGAGATTGTTGACCGACGTTCCCCCGCCTCTTGCACCTCATATCCGCCGTTCAAGTGACTCGACCGCCGATCGGATCGGCGGGCTGCTGCTTATGTCAAAGGCCATTGTCAGCAATTATGAGGGTGTAGGTTTTGTCGTGTCCGCGGCATAGCTTGTTTAGCCAATCTTTGTTTTGCGTTAGGCTAAAAAGCTGAAAAGAAATAACAAAAGGTTCTTCTTCGGTCCGACGAGCCAAATTTGGCACGGGTTTTGAAGCCCTTCAGTGAAGGGCGGCGAGAATCGCCGATTGGCGTTCATGTCGTGGGTAATCGCTGGATGAAACGAACGATGGAATCTCACCATGAATCTGGAAACCGAACGTCTATTCATGCGCCCAATACGTCCTTGGGACGCCGATGCCCTGCATCGCCTGCAGTGTGATCCGCTAGTAGTCGAATCGACGACGGAGGGAATTCCGCCGACGCGGGAAATGTCTGATGCGCGGCTGTCCCTCTATCTTCACGAGTGGGAAACCTATGGTTATGGATTCTGGATGGTCTATGAACGAGATGACAATGGCGACTTGCGCTTCGTGGGGCGGTCCGGGCTGCGCCGCTTCGATGACAAAGCCATTGAAGTCGGATGCATCTTGTTCGGAGCCCGGTGCGGTCAGGGGATTGGTCCGGAAAGCTCTAAGCCAGTGATCGAATTCGCCTTCGCAACCCAACCTATCGATCGGTTGGTTTGTTTCATACGCCCCACGAATATTCGATCTCTCAAAGCGAGAACCCGACAGGGCTTTACCCACCTTGGGCCCGTGGTCGTTGATGGAACGAACTATCAGTTCCTGGAATTGCGCCGTCCGCCTCAGTAATGCTGAGAAACTGCTGTGCTTGAGCTCAAAGTTTGTTCGGGTCAGGGTGCCAGGCCAAATGTCGTCGTCCTGATCTCCCCAAGATGATTGAGAAGAGGCATCATAAGGGCCGCAACGCGGTCGTTCGCTGCGCGATCGATCAATAGCGGTGCGGGCCAACAGGTCAGGATTATCGAGCAACTACCGGACGAAGCGCGCCAGGTGCTCGCCAACATTCTGAACAAGCGCGGCGAAAATGGCCGACCTGGCGCGCTACACCAACCGCGACATCGACTTCTGGGTCAGCATGTTCCAGCGCGACGGCCGCCTGGCCAAGGGCAAGCTGAAAGCCGCTGACATCCTGTACCGGCTAGGTGAAACCAAAATCAACTGAGCGTGGAGACGAACGCGATGAGCACCACAAGCGGCGACGAGGCCACCATACGCGACTCTCGAAATCCTTCACCCTTGGCGGGTGTCAGCTTGCACTGCTGAGGACGCTCAACCTCAACGTCCGCTCCGATGAATGCTACGCCTGACGGGACGGAGCCGGGATCGTGTGGGGATACCGATATGATCCACGAATGTCCAAACAGTAAACATTTTACGATAGATATTTCAATGTCACATCTGCCGACGGCAGACTTAACTCACATATAACTCAAATTAACATTACGCGTTGCGTTGAATTGATAGAGTGCGGCGATGCCCTCGATGACAGCTTCCAGAGCCGCAACCCTGCATCCGCAGCTTTGTGCCGAATAATCATCCAGCCCAATGGCTGCAGAGCTGAGACTTTAAAACGGCTGCCCCGGTATCTGCGCTTTCTCGACCACGATGGCTGGCAACCAGGGTGTCCGACCGGTTTTAGTTGCTCCCGTCGGTGCATTTTCCTGAAGGGAGGCGTTTGCGGTTTGCCGACATTCGTCTTGAAATATGGATGAGTGTGACCGATGACGCTGATGACGGAACGTCTCATAATGCGTCCTTGGGAGGACAAAGACCGGAACCCAATGGCACGAATTTACGGTGATGCGCACGTCAGACGTTTCCATCCCAAAGTGCTGACGGCCGAGGAAGCCGATGTCAGATTTGAACTTGCGATCGAGCTTGCCCGGACCAACGGTTTTCATTTTCAGGCGGCGGAGCTGAAGGGCAGCGGCGAGTTTATCGGTATGATCGGGCTCGCCGTTCTCTCTGAGGCGGTGCAGGCAGGACTTCCCAGCCATCGGAGCGTCGAAATCGGATGGTTTCTCGCAAAGGAGCATTGGGGCCAAGGACTCGCGCCGGAAGGCGCGCGGGCATGGCTCGACTACGCCTGGTCAATCGGTCTGCCGGAGGTCGCAGCGTTCACAGCCAGGGAGAACGCGCCGAGCCAAAGAGTCATGGAGAAGATCGGCATGATTTATGATCCCGGGAGCGATTACGAGAACCCGGAGCTCGGCGAGGGCCATTGGTTGCGGCCTCAAGTGGTATACCGGAAGCGGAATCCGAACTTTGTCGAGCGGCATCCCATCACTGGCGCCCGATGATGTCGTCATTCTCCACATGTTGGGGCCGACAACAGGTCTGATTGTTTCGAACAGCGCATGTATCCATCGGCCAAGGTGAGCGCATAGTCAAAGAGTCGCTCCGACGAGATCAATTGCGCCGAAATTGTTGGGGCGAGGCGATGAGCCGACGCAGAGGCTGGCGATAAGGATCGAGGTAGCAAAAAAACGGTCAAACTCCATGTGCGAGATATGTGAGGTGATAGATGGCTGCGGCTCGCCTTTGCGCGTATCTGCGTAGGCCGCCAAGTTACGGCTTAGTCGCCCCCGGATCCGAGGCCATGGCGAATCTCGATCCAGGCGTCGAGATCCACGTTCGGAGCTTAATGGCAGAAGCTGGCGACGTGGCTTAACGCGTCGAGTGGCTTTCTGACGGTCTGCTGACGAGCCGCCGAGGTGTCCCAAGAGGGCCGAGACATTTCAGACAACGCGGCTTTGCGCGGCTCGCGTTTCAGCAGTGGCCCAATTTTGACGTAAATTCTCCCACTCAGGTGGTAGCATTCCTAGGATGCAGCCGTCCAAGTGACGACAAGGAGACCTTGGATTGCAGCATCGGCAAACCCAATAAGGGCGGCTTAACCGCGCCAGTAGCTAAATAGGGGAACAAAAATGACGATTTCGCGACGCAATCTCTTCAAGACGGGTATCGCCGTCGGAGCGGCTTTTTCAATGCCTTCCGTCCTGCGGGCGCAAACGACAGCGACCGAGGCGCGAACGGTCCGCATGGTGAAGGTTAGCGTACCGAGTGTATTCGATCCCGTTGTTTCGACATCTCAAGACACCACCGACCATGCCGCTGCGATTTACGACACGCTGTTCTCGCTTGATTCAAAATTTATGCCGCGGCCGCAGATGGTGGGAAAGTGGGGCGCCTCCGATGACAGGAAGACTTTCACTTTTGAGCTGCGCGATGGCCTGAGCTGGCACGATGGCAACCCCGTCATTGCGGCGGATTGTGTGGCCTCAATCCGCCGTTGGGCCCAAATAAGACCCGAAGGCCAATTTATGATGACGCGGGTCAAGGATATCTCCAAGAAGGACGATAAGACTTTCACCATCGCGCTCAAGGAACCGCTGGGACTTCTCCCCAACTTCCTGGCGAATCTGCTCTACGTCATGCGGGAGAAGGATGCGGACAAGTCCGCATCGGAAGCAGTGGCCACCAACATCGGATCGGGACCGTTCAAGTTTAATCAAGCTGCGGCGAGGCCGGGCGATAGTTTGACTTACGACCGCAATGATAAATATGTACCACGCCAGGAGCCAGTCGACGGATTGGCCGGTGGGAAAATCGTCAAGGTCGACCGCGTGATTTTGGAGAATATTCGCGATGCGCAGACTGCTGTCGCAGCCCTCCAAGCAGGTGAGATTGACTATTATGAAACGCCACCCGCGGATCTTTTCCCAGTCATTGAAAGCGATCCAGGCCTTGATCTGCAGGTTCTCTATAGGTATGGCCAGGACTTTTTCCTCCGGATCAATTGCCTGCAAAAGCCGTTCGACAATGTTAAGGCGCGCCAAGCAGTGCTCCATCTGGTCAATCAAGAGGCGTTTTTACAAGTCCTTTCCTCTGACCCGAAGTACACGAACACTGTCACGTCGTTTTTTGGCAGTGGTAATCTCGCGTCTAATGACGAAAATACCGGATGGTTCAAAAAAGGAGGCGACCCGGAGAAGGCGAAGCAGCTCTTCATGGAAGCAGGATATGCTGGCGAAAAAGTCGTTATTCTTCAGCCGACAGACTGGGCTGAGGGCAACAATACGTCGCAAGTTCTGGCGGATGCGTTGCGAAAGGTCGGGGTTAACTCCGAGCTTGCCCCGAGCGACTGGGGTGGGCTAGTCGCCCGCCGATCAAATAAGGGCCCCATCGAGGATGGAGGCTGGAGCATCTTTATCACAAGCGACACCGACTTCGCGCGTGGCGAGCCTATGACTTCATCCCATCTCGCCCTGAACGGCGAGAAAGCATGGTTCGGCTGGCCACACAGCGAAGAGTATGAGGCCCTTCGTGCCAAATGGACCGATGTTGAAACGGTGGATGAGCGCAAGGCTCTGGCCCGCAAAATGCAGGGAGTTGCGTGGGATTATGTGCCCGAGGTTCTGTTGGGCCAATTTACGGCGCCAATTGCACGCCGTAAGACGCTCACCGGGCTCATTGGCATGCCTGATATCGTCCCGCTGTGGAACATGGAAAAAGCCTGAGCGATGGCTGGTTACATCCTTCGCAGGTTGGTTTCCACCATCGCCGTCATGGCGATGGTCGGAATCTTCGTCTTCCTGCTTCTCAGGCTGGCGCCAGGCGATCCGGCGGCGATCATCGCCGGCAAGTCGGCCACGGCGGAGATGATCGCCGGCATCCGCGAAAAGCTGGGCCTGAACGATCCTATGCCGGTTCAGTTCATACGTTGGGTCCGCGACATGCTCAGTGGCGATTTCGGCACTTCGATCTTTGCCGGACGACCGGTTCTAGAACTGATCTCGCAGCGACTTGAACCGACCCTTTCCCTCTCACTCCTGACGATGATCCTTTCTGTGTCGGTCGGGGTCTCCTTCGGCATCCTTGCCGCGTGGCGAACTGGCGGGCTTGTCGACCGCCTCCTCGCGGCCTTTTCGGCACTTGGTTATTCCGTCCCGGTCTTTGTCATCGGCTATTTCCTCATATACTTCTTCTCCATCAGGATGCACTGGCTACCGGTCCAGGGATACGTTGCGATGGATAGTGGCCTCGGGCCTTGGTTCGTGCACCTGCTCCTGCCTACCGTAGCTTTGGGTCTGGGCTACATTGCGTTCATCGCCCGGGTTACGCGTGCAAGCATGCTCGAGGTTCTGTCGGAAGACTATATGCGAACGGCCGCCGCCAAGGGCGCTTCGTCCTATGCCATGCTTTTCCACCATGCCTTGAAGAATGCCGGTGTCCCGATCCTGACCGTCGTCGGTATAAGCTTCGCCTATCTGATCGGCGGAGTCGTGCTTACGGAAACGGTGTTCAACATACCCGGTATCGGTCGTCTGGTCGTGGATGGGATCAACAACCGCGACTATCCCATCATTCAGAGCGTACTCATCCTGACTTCGGGTCTGTACGTCTTTATCAACCTCGTGGTCGATCTTGCCTATACGCTGATCGATCCCCGCATCCGGTACTGATATGACCATTTTATCCGCACCAGTTGGATACGTCCCGGGCCGCCTGCGAATATCTGACCTTGTCCGTCTGGCCAGGCTTCATCCGCTGGTCCTGGTCGGCGGCGGCTTGTTGGCGCTTCTGATCATTCTGGCGGTCGGTGCTCCACTTTACGCCGGCAATCCGGTGAACATGGATCCCTTCAAGCGCCTGCAGCCGCCCTCCGCCGAGATGTGGTTTGGGAGCGACAATCTGGGCCGGGACGTGTTTGCGCGAACGATCTTCGGTGCCCGCATCTCCCTCCTGGTAGGGCTACTGTCGGCAGCGTGCGCGGCACTGGGTGGGCTCCTGATCGGTGTTGTCGCCGGCTACAGCCGCAGCTTCGACAATGTCATCATGCGGGTCATGGACGGCCTGATGTCGATCCCGACGATTCTGCTGGCGATTGCTCTCATTTCTCTGACAGGACCCGGAATCGGCATCCTCATCGTCGCCATCGCGATCCCCGAGACGCCAGCCGTCGCCCGGCTGGTTCGGTCAGTCGTTCTGGGCGTTCGCGAGCGTCCCTATGTGGAGGCCGCGCTCTGCGGCGGTGCGCGCCTGCCCAAGGTGCTGTGGCGACATATTCTGCCGAGCACCATTCCGGCACTGATGGTCCAAGGCGCTACTGTCTGCGCCAGTGCGATCCTGACGGAGGCAGGGCTGAGCTTTCTCGGCGTGGGGGTACCGCCCGAAATCCCCAGCTGGGGCAACATGATCGCCAATTCGCGGCTGTATCTCGCTATTGCCCCCTTAACGATCTTCGCCCCGGGCATCTGTCTTGCCATCACGGTCCTTGCCGTCAACCTGCTGGGGGACGGCCTGCGCGACCTATTCGATCCCCGCGCCAAGCGGAGACGATAACATGCTCATGCACCAAACCGCAGGGAACGACGTGCTTCTCGACGTTCGAGACCTTGAGACGCACTTCTACGGTGAAGAAAGCGTCATCCGCGCACTGGGCGGCATCAGCTTCCAGATGAAAAAAGGCGAGACGCTCGGGGTCGTCGGCGAATCCGGGTGCGGAAAGAGCGTTACTGCTCTCTCCATCCTTCGACTGCTGCCCAAGCTGACCGCCAGGACTGTCGGCGGCGAGGTTCGCTTCCAGGGGCGTGACCTTCTTGAGCTGACCGATCGGGAGATGCGAAAGATCCGCGGGGATCGGATCGCCATGATCTTCCAGGAGCCGATGACGAGTCTGAACCCGGTCTATACGGTCGGCCACCAGATCGCCGAGGCGGTGCAGATCCACACCAAAGCATCCCGGTCGGTCGCGATGGCGAAGGCCGAAGAGATGCTCCGTCTCGTCCGCATCGCGGATCCCGAGCGTCGCGTCAATAACTATCCCCATGAAATGTCGGGCGGCATGCGCCAGCGCGCCATGATCGCCATGGCTCTTGCCTGCTCACCGGAATTGTTGATCGCCGACGAGCCAACCACTGCGCTTGACGTTACTATCCAGGCGCAGATCCTGCGGCTGATCGTCGACCTGAAAGAGCGCACGGGAACGGCCGTCATGTTCATCACGCATGACCTGGGAGTCGTCGCCGAGACGTGCCAGCGCGTGATCGTGATGTATGCTGGTAGGATTGTTGAACAAGCGAACGTGGTAGATCTGTTTGCGCGCCCCGCGCACCCCTACACTCAGGGCCTCATGCGATCGGTGCCGGACCGGCGGCGCGGCCGACAGCGTCGCCTTCCCGAAATCCCCGGCATCGTGCCAAGTCTGCGCGAACCCATCGTTGGGTGCAGCTTTGCGCCTCGCTGCCCGTTCGCAATCGACATTTGCCGCGAGAAGATACCCAGCCTGCGTGATGTCATTCCGGGCCACGCCGCGGCCTGCTGGCGCGCCGAAGAGGTGCTGGGCGCATGAACGGTCCTCTGCTGAAAGTCGAGAACCTGACCAAGCACTACCCGCTCGGCTCAGGAATCTTCAAGAGACATATCCCAGTCATCCGAGCGGTGGAGGATGTATCCTTTTCCGTCGAGGCGGGCGAGACGCTTTGCATCGTCGGTGAGTCCGGCTGCGGGAAGTCCACCGTCGCGCGGCTTTTGATGCGACTCGTCGAGCCTACTCGCGGGCGCGTGCTGATTGATGGAACCGACATTGCGGGTCTCAAGAAGGACGCGCTTCACGCCTGGCGCCGTCGGATGCAGATGGTCTTTCAGGATCCTTACTCGTCGCTAAATCCGCGCCTCACTGCTGGACAGATCATCACCGAACCCGTCGAGAATTTTGAGCGTCTCGGCCGAAGGCAGCGTCAGGCGCTTGCTGCGGACCTTCTCCGAAAGGTCGGAATGTCGCCCGACATGATGCACAGGCTGCCATCCGAATTGTCGGGCGGTCAGCGCCAGCGGCTCGGCATCGCACGCGCCCTGTCGCTTAAGCCCTCGCTCATTATCGCCGACGAAGCAGTCTCAGCCCTTGACGTATCCGTGCAGGCACAGATCCTGAATCTGCTTCTGGATCTCCAGCAGCAGATGGGCATTGCCTTCGTCTTCATCTCGCATGACCTTGGCGTCGTGGAGCATATCGCGCATCGCGTCGCGGTCATGTATCTGGGGCGGATCGTCGAGCTTGCGCCGTGCGCCGCGCTCTTTGCCAAGCCAGTCCATCCTTATACCGAGGCGCTCATCGCGGCAGCTCCGGTTCCGGATCCGACGCGGGTTCGGCTGGAGGCACCGGTCGAGGGCGAAGTGCCAAGTCCCATCAATCCGCCGGGCGGGTGCGCGTTTCATCCGCGCTGTCCGCTCGCGGTCGAGCGTTGCCGCATCGACGTGCCGCCTTTGGTGCCGATGGCCGACGGACGGATCGTAGCCTGTCATGTGCGCGCTCCAGCTACAGATATCCCGGGACAGCTGGCTGAAGCGTGCGATTATCCGCCAGCTAGTGTGGCTCGGTTCTGATCCGGCATAGATACCGGGCACAATATTGCCACAGGTGCAACATCCACGCGAAGCAGGAGATGATATGGATACTCACGAACATGGCCACCCTGCCATCCTGCGGGATGGTGGTTTTGATGCGATGGGTTCAATCGAAACGAACGTTGCAGACGGTTTCACCGTGGCTGCAACCGGCGACCTTCTTTACGCGCGTCCCGTAACAAATGGCTATTATCCGGGCTTTGCCGAGGTTCTCAGGCTCTTCGACGGAGCTGACGTCAAATTCGGCAACTTGGAAACCAACATCTTGGACGTGCCTTCTAAGGGCTGCCCGCAGGCCGAGTACGGCGGTGCGTATCTGATCGGTGCTCCGGAATTGGGACCTGACTTAAAGGCTATGGGCTTCAACATGGTCAGTCGGGCGAACAATCATACACTTGACTGGGGCGTCGAAGGTATGCGCGAGACGACCAAGGCGCTTGATGAGAACGGGATCGTTCATGCAGGTGCGGGCGAGAATCTCGCGCAGGCCCGCGCCGCTCGTTTTTTGGAGACCCCTCGGGGTCGGGTAGCGTTGGTGTCGTTTGCCACGACATTCGAGCCTATGGCTCGTGCCTGCGACCCGGCCGGCGAGGCGCCAGGCAGACCGGGACTCAACCCTCTTCGCTTAGCAAGAAGCATAGTAGTTCCGCCGGAGATACTTGAGAACTTGAGGCAGGTGCGCGAGATGCTTCCTTGGTATGCACCTCCCCCGAAAGATGCATCCCGTGTAGCAATTGGCGAGATAGTCTTCGAAATAGGGGAGAGACCAGGATACAGCTTTAAACCCAATCCGCGCGACGTTGAGGGTATTCTGCACAACGTGCGTCGCGGTAAGCAGCTATCTGATTTCTGTATCGCCACGAATCACGGGCACGAGCCGGAGGAATTCACCAATCAACCGCCGGATTACGAACAAGCGTTTGCGCGGAAGACCATCGATGCCGGAGCAGATGCATATATAAATCACGGGCCACATCATGTTAGGGGCATCGAAATCTATAAAGGCCGGCCCATCTTTTATGGCTTGGGGAATTTCTTCAACCAAGACCTGAGAACGCCGGTCGGGGCTGACATGTTCGACGCACACGGTAAGGATCCGCGGGTCGATACGGATGCGGACGTAACAGCTCATGAAATGGCAATAGGCTATCCATACCCAGAAGGATTTATACCACTCTCCGCTTCAGTTTACTATGAGAGCGTTATCAGTGTGGGCCGTTTTGAGCAAAACCAGCTTGCTGAATTAAGGCTCTATCCCATCGAACTTCGCCGCTCGGAAAGGTTGGCAAATCGGGGAGTGCCGCGCCTCGCGCCGGCACCCCAAGCAAAGGACATTCTGGAGCGGTTGCTAAAGCTTTCGAAGCCATTTGGCACCCATATCGAGATTGAAAACAACCTTGGAGTGATCAGAATGCAGGCCAACTCGGCGCAAACCCGCATGTAGCAAGCGGTACGTGTTGTGTTTTGTGACATGGCAAGCTGTTCAAAGCCGTGGTGCGGCGCGATCGTCCGTCGTGCCGCGCATGCGGCCGATTGGGAACCAGACGCCGGAGGCGCCTGAGCGGAGTTGAGAGCCGCATTCCCGATGAGACGGCCAAGGTTAATCGGTGCTCCGAAAGAATCGCAGCCGATTGTCGAACCGTGGGAGCGCGGTGAGCCTGAACTTCGTCACGGAGCTGGTATTTCAAACTGCTCTGCTTTGTGTGCATAGCATTTCAGGAGCCAGCGCACTTTGGCTCCGACCCATCATTCCCAGCCGCTATTTTGACACAAATAGCGTTCTGGTGATCAATGGGAGCATCGATAGTGGTGGGAGAAGTACCTGTTGGCGCGCACTAAGAGTAGTGGCGGCCAGCTCCAAACGGGAAAATCGGCTGTACAACAAGGGGCGGGCACATGTGGCATTCCCCAAGATGGGTGGCTGATGATGAAAATTGAACTCGGATGAAGCCTCTGAAACTATTGGCGTGTGGGTAGCCCTTCCCGAATGGAACTCGCTTGGCGCGTCATCTCCGAGTTGGCCTTCAGCAACCGCAACCAGGCCCTTTCAATGGCTCGAAACTCGTCGCCCGCTAAAGCAAAGTTTATCAATGATCGCCCTAAGGCCGCACCAATTGAGATAACTGTATGCAGGCGAACCATGACGCGTTCTCGCCCGGTACGGCCGCTGCGGATCTGGCGATAATTCCAGTTTAAGTGGAGTGGAATGATGGACCCCAAGAGTCTGAAGGCCCTCAAATGGCGCTGCATTGGACCCTTCAGAGGCGGCCGCGTTGTGGCGGTCGCTGGCGACCCTAACGATCCGATGGTGTTCTATTTTGGCGCCTGCGCAGGCGGGGTGTGGAAGACCATCGACGGGGGCGTTTATTGGCGCTGCATATCCGACGGTTATTTCGCGAGCGCAAGTGTCGGTGCGCTGGAGGTTGCCCGCTCCGACTCCAACGTCATCTATGCCGGCATGGGCGAAACGACGATCCGGGGCGACGTCTCTTACGGCGACGGCGTTTACAGATCGAGTGATGCAGGTCGCAGTTGGACCCATCTCGGTCTGAAAGAGACCCGGCATATCGGCAAGATTTGCATTCATCCAAAGGATCCCGACCTTGTCTTTGTCGCGGCGCTTGGGGATGCGTTTGGGCCGAACGAAGAACGCGGCTTATTTCGCTCCAAGGACGGAGGGAAGAATTGGCAGAAAATCCTTTATCGCGGCCCTGACGCCGGCGCAGTCGACATCTCGATGGATCCCAACAATCCGCGCATCCTTTTTGCCACCACCTGGCAGACACGTCGGAACTTCTGGAGCCTGAACAGCGGTGGGCCGGGAAGCGGTCTGTTCCGGTCGTTTGACGGGGGGGATAGCTGGGAGGAGTTGTCCGGGCGGAACGGACTGCCAAATGGTCTGCTCGGGAAGCTCGGTGTTTCAGTCTCCGAGGCGCAATCCGGGAGAGTCTACGCGCTCATTGAGGCAGAAGGCGACAAGATTGGGCTTTATCGCACAGACGATTATGGCGACCACTGGATTCAGGTCTCGCAGAACCGCGATCTGATGCATCGCCCTTTTTATTACACCCATGTTTTCGCCGACCCTGGCCACGCCGAAACGGTTTATGTCAACAATCTACAAATGTGGAAGTCGACTGACGGTGGGTTGAGCTTCACCGAAGTCACGACCCCCCACGACGACAACCACGCTCTTTGGATTGACCCGGCTGATCCTAAGCGAATGATCCAGGGCAACGATGGCGGCGCCTGCGTAACCTTTAATGGGGGCAAGACCTGGTCGTCGATCTACAACCAACCAACGGCGCAGTTCTATCGCATTGATGTCGATGACCAATACCCATACCGCGTCTACGCCACCCAGCAGGACAACACCGCGATCTCGGTCCCAAGCGCTTCGGAGTGGGGTGTCATTCCATTGAGCGACTGCACATATCCTGGCACCGGCGAGAGTGGCTTCATCGCGGTCGACCCCAAAGATCCCGATATCGTGTATTGCGGTGCGGTCGGCTCAAGTCCCGGGAGCACGTCGTCTCTGCAACGCTATGACCATCGCACCCGCCAAATTCGCGTAGTCAACGTCTGGCCGGAATACACGGTCAGTATGGCGCCAAAGGACATGCGCTACCGCTTTGGCTGGACTTTCCCAATCGCTTTTTCTCCGCATGATCCGAAGACGATATATGCCGGGGGCAACCACGTCTTCCGAAGCCGCAACGAAGGACTGAGTTGGACGGTGATCTCGCCCGATCTGAGCCTCAACGACCCGGCTCGACAGGACTATTCGGGGGGCGCCCTGACCCGCGACAACTCCGGCGCGGAGGTGCATGCGACATGCGCCTCGCTCGTGGAGTCTCGGCACCGTAAGGGCGAGATCTGGGCGTCCACCGATGACGGCCTCGTCCAAGTTACAAGGGACGAGGGAGCTCATTGGAGCAACGTCACGCCCGAGGGCATGCCCGCACTCGCCTATGTTGGCTGCCTCGAAATCTCCCCGCATGATGCAGAAACCGTTTACGTTGCGGCCACAAGATACAAACTTTCCGATTACCGGCCCTACCTATTCCGCACCAAGGACGGTGGCAAAACTTGGCAACCGATCAGCGGCGACCTCCCGATGGGCGAGATCACCCGGGTGTTGCGCGCCGACCCGGTGCGACCGGGGCTACTCTTTGTCGGCACTGAAACCGGAGTTTTCTTCAGCCTCGATGATGGTGCCCATTGGTCGCGGATGGTCGGCGGCTTGCCCGTGGTCCCGGTCTACGATCTCAAGATAAAAGGAAGCGATCTTATTGCCGGCACCCATGGCCGGTCCTTCTGGATCCTCGATGACGTGACGCCGTTGCGTGAACTGGACTCAGATCAGAAAGATGTGAAGTTGATCAACCCACGCGCTACAGTCCGGACCAAGCTCGGGTGGGTCGCTGGGCAGGGTTTTTCCAAGGTCGGCGTCTCGAAGGCCGGAATAGGGTACCAGACTTGGGGAATCGGCGCCGCGACAGAGGTCGTGGAGTTGGATGATGGACAGATCGCTCGCCGCTATCTGGACTGCGGTGAGAACCCGCCGGACGGAGCGATCGTCAATTACTGGTTGCCCAGCGATGCCGAACACCCGATCAAACTTACTTTTCAGGACGCGGCTGGCACCGTCATCGCCAACGTCTCAAGCGATGATAAAGACTCGCCTCTTCACGCTAAGCCAGGCACGAAGGCTGGGCTCAACCGCTTCGTCTGGGACCTCAGGTATCCGGGACCGGCCAAGCTGGACCGATCCCTAGAGATCCGGAAGTACAAGCCTCTCGCGGCGGACAGCGATGACCCGAGCGGCCCTGCCATCGTTCCAGGTAGCTACAAAGTCCAGCTTCAAACTGGCGGCGCGGATCAAACGGTCAGCTTCTCCGTCGTCAAGGACCCACGCATAACTGCGACTGAGAAGGAGTTCACCGAGCAATCGGCACTCCTGCATGAGCTGTTCGGCATGCTTTCGGCACTCAACCAAACCGTCAATCACATTCGGTCAATCAAGCGACAGACGACGGATGTGCACAAGCGGCTCGATGATAGCACGCCACTTAGGGAGCGTGCACAAGCGCTGGTCGGACAGCTTGAGGCAATCGAAGGAGCACTGATCGACATCAAGCAGGAGACCCCGCGCGACCAAGAGCGGAACCCGCCTGGCCTAAAGGATAAGCTTGTCGATCTCATCAGCGTAGTGGCCGTTGCCGACGAGGCGCCGACGCTCCCAGCCCGCCAGGTTGCTCACGAAATCATGTCGAAGGTCGAAGAGGAGATTCAAAAGTTTGGCGTGCTTATGGACGATAGGGGGGCGGCGCTAAACATCGCCCTCAGGACCGCCGGCGTCGAGCTCATAGGGTTCAGCAGCGCGTAGCGCGGTCAAGAATACCGATTGCTTGTTCACCTCAGGAAGGAGAAAGACATGGATTTTATTGAGCGAATTTTCGGCGTGGCTCCAGACGGAGGCGACGGTACCACCGAGATGCTCTACATAGTGGTCGCGTTCGCGGTCGTAGCGATGATAGCTGGTCTCCGGTGGCTCCGCCGACGTGCCAGCTCACGGCGCCGTTAGCTGTCCTCTGAAGTCGAGAGTCTCTGCAGTCTCGACCTTCCGCACCAAGCGCAAGAATTATCGCGTATGAGCACCGATGAAACCTTGAACCACTCTTAGAACGTTTCCGACAGCGGGACGTCTCCTGTCTGGCATTTGGCAGAATTGATCCGAAAGGCAAGCACAGCATGACTAACATTGAAATATTCCGGGGTCTGCAGAGTGAGGCGACTGAGTGGCGTCGGTATCTCCATGAAAATCCGGAGCTGGATTACCGGTTAGGGAACACGGCGAGGTTTGTAGCCGAAAAACTGGCCTCATTCGGCATCAACCACATCGAGACCGGCATCGCTGAAACCGGCATCGTGGCGCTCATTCAAGGCCAAGGGGGAGAAGGACCAACGATTGGGTTGAGGGCTGATATGGATGCGCTGCCAATCATTGAAGAAACCAATGCGCCATGGTCGTCGAAAAACCCTGGAGTTATGCACGCATGCGGTCATGATGGACATACGGCTATGCTGCTGGGTGCCGCGAAATATTTAGCTTCTACACGTAACTTCAAAGGGACCGTGGCGCTTATTTTCCAGCCGGCGGAAGAGGTGGAATTGCCTTCGGGCGCTTTGAAGATGGTCCAAGAAGGTATCATGGACCGGTTCGGCATATCCGAGGTCTATGGAATGCACATTCATCCCGAGATCAAGCTTGGACAGTTTGGTATTCGTACCGGCGCTGCCCTGGGTTCACAGGATGATTTTGACATAATCGTAAAGGGAAAAGGAGGGCATCCAGCAGATCCCCATCTAACTGTCGATCCCGTCGTAATAGGAGCCCATATCATCCTCGGTCTTCAATCGTTGATTTCTCGGCAGACCGATCCGCGAGAAACACTCACTTTGTCAGTGACAAAGCTGAGCGCTGCTGAGGCTTACAATGTCATTCCCGATCAGGTTGCGATCTCGGGTACTGTCAGAGCCTTGGCAGCAAGCCTGCAAGACTTCGCTGAAAAGCAGATTCCTGCCATTGCAACTGGAGTAGCCCAAGGGTTTGGCGCAGCAATCGAATTCAAATACATGCGCTCAGTGCCGGCAACCTTCAACTATGCGGAGCAAACCAAGCTAGCCGTCGCCGCAGCACGTGATCTCGTCGGAGACGGGTCAGTGAATGATGCCATTCGGGTGGAAATCGGCGCCGAGGACTTCTCCTATATGCTCGAGCAGCGGCCGGGAGCTTTTATCTTCCTCGGCAACGGACCGAGCGCCGGCTTTCATCATCCGAAATTTGATTTCAATGATGATGCATTGCCTTACGGCATTGGATGGTGGGCTAAGCTCGTGGAATCCATTCTGCCGTGCGAACCTGCGGCACAGCAATAGGCGT
Organism: Mesorhizobium sp. M0514; assembly: GCF_040321145.1. Classification (NCBI taxonomy): domain Bacteria; kingdom Pseudomonadati; phylum Pseudomonadota; class Alphaproteobacteria; order Hyphomicrobiales; family Phyllobacteriaceae; genus Mesorhizobium; species Mesorhizobium sp. M0514. The sequence goes on along the minus strand of NZ_JAMYQZ010000070.1, from coordinate 3,174 downwards.
ACGCCAAGCCGCGCCAGAATGAGCCGGGCGGGTTTTCCGTGTCGCTGAACAGGGCGCTGATGCCGCCGGTCGCAAGCACCACTCGGCGCGTGGGAAACAACGGTCCGACGCTACCGACTGCGAGCACGCCGACAACGGCATCATTTTCCACAATAAGCGTAAAGCTGTGCGTGGAGGCACCTTTCCCAGACCGTCCGGCGGCTTCTTTCAATCCGGCTTGCAATGAGGTCCGAAGAGCAACGGGTGTCTCCGTTGAGCATGCGGACTCACAGAAGCATCCAGATTCCAAAGAAGCACGTTTGTGAATCAAGATGCTGGCTGGCAGGCGCGGTTCGCCGGCGTCCCCCAGAATTTGGAGGCGGTTGCCTCAGTGATCCGCGCTTTGTCATTCACAGACCACGGACACCGGCTCGCCAACACGGCGAAACGTCGTGGCTGCCGCTCCCGGGTCAAGCGTAAGGTCAAGTCCAGACACAAGCAGATCTTCGATCCAAATGCAGAACCGGCAACCTTACAGATCGACAACACTCCCGAAAGATAGTTCGGAAACGTTGGCTACTCACCTGCGCTGGTGTGGAGAGTAAGCGCCACAGACTATTCCTCTTCGCCAAGGGTCGGAAATGGTGTGATCGACCAATCAATTAAGTCGACAGCCCCCTGAAGTATCACCTCGGTCCGAGCGACGCTGGGTGAAGCGGCAATGACATGTCCGATCCAGTCTCGGTAATCGCCTTTCCTGATGATCGGCGTCTTGGGTTCAACATAGAACTTGACATCGGCTACACCTGGTCTGGCAGCCGCGCGACTGTCGCCGCCGATCCAATCGAGAATGCCATCGTGATCAGGAATTAGGATCCGCGCGGCCGCATTCTGCGAATGCCTTCTGTGCAAATCGCATTCGTCGCCGATAGTAAGCTTGATGTGCTCTGTGATCAGATCAACACCGTAAGCCAGCTGAACTAGTTGAGGATCGGGCGTGCCCGGAAGACGTGGATTGACTTCAATGACCACCGGGCCACGTTTCGTCCACCGGAATTCAATGTTCGTTGGTCCCCAGCCAAGGTCGAGAGCTCGCAAACAGCTCAGCGAGACATCGACAATACGTCTATGGTCGTTATCATTCAGCGGGGCCGGAAAGGTGAATTCACGAAAGACGAAATCGGGTGGGGAGCCGAACTCAGCGGCACCAATCGCAATGACCTCACTTCCCATAATGTCAGCTTCGTAGTAGGGACCTTGTGCGAATTCTTCGACCAGTATCCTCGGGGCAGACCCCCATACATGCTTGCCGCCTAACAGATAGGTTGTGTGTTCGGCCAACTCGTCGAGGTTGCGGCACAATCGGACACCGCTGCTGCCGCTGCCTACCGCTGGCTTTAGAATCACCGGGAGGCCGATCTCCGCAGCAGAGCTTTCAACCTCCGTCGCATTCGCTGCCAAACGATAAGCAGGTATTGGAACGCCGGCACCCTCAAGGAGCCGACGTTGAGTGAACTTGTCGCAGCATCGTTCGATCGATGTCGGGTTCGGTCCTGGGAGGTCGAAGTACTGGCAGAGCTTGCCAGCCGTCACACAGGCCGACTCGTCGGCGCGCGAAAAGCCAGTAATGCCAGCAATGTCATAGGTCGCACATAGCCGGGAACATTCGCGGATCAGCGAATCGAGATCGTCTGTGTCGACACGGATTGCCTTAATGTTTTCCGCCGCAAGATAGTCATATTGAGCTGGATCAGCCGACAGGGTAATTGGATGAAGACCAAGACGTTGGGCCGCTTGCACGTATAGCAGACCCATGCGCCTATGACCTTCAACCAGGATGAGCCCTCTTCTTGCCATTGTCTGTGACTCCGATGTTGCGTGCTGTGGCGGCAGAGCGTTAATCGGCATCAGTTGTTTATCCGTGCCTGACCTCAGACCTTGCGCTGAAGGTACCATTGTCAGCGATTGGTGGTCGCAAAGATTTTGCAAATTTAGTTGAAGGATCTGTTGCAACGTTTTGGTCCGGCCGTGTGGCACTAAGCCCTCTCGACGAATTTCGGAGGGTTCTGATGTTCAAAGGACGCCATTTGAGCGTTCGCCAGTACCTGGTCTACAATGCTGCCTGCATGATCTTGAAGAGATCACGGCTGAGACATTGGTTCTGTGGCAATCCTGACTGCGGTGACAAATGTGAGTCGGCCCTTTAATTACGAGAAAGCGGCAGCGGTCGTCGGCTGTTAAGCGACGGGGCGCACGGACCCTACCGCCATGGTCATCTCGATACCTCATCGGAGCCCCGAGAGGGCGCTGAGCCGTGCACCCATGGCAATCTCTTGCTCGAGATTGCGTGTTTCACTAAATCGCGGACTGCTGTCCGCAAACTAGCGGAACGACTGTCCATGAAAATCCAGAGCTGGATTATCGATTACAGAACACAGCCAGATTCGGGACCGAGGAACTGGCTTCGTTCGGCATCAATCACATCAAAACGGGGATCGCTGAACCGGCATCTACATTGATTCAAGGCGAAGGCGGAGACGGGCCAACGATCGGATTGAGGGCGGATATAGATGCCCTGCCAATCGTTGAAGCATCAAATGTGGCGCGACAATTCTGATGAGAAGCCGCAGCTTCATTATCGCGCCGCAGTCAAACAAACTGTGGTCGTCGGAACTACCGGGCAAGAAGCATGCATGCGGCCAGGACGGGCACATGGCCATGTTGTTTGGCGCGGCAAAACACCTAGCGGCTACCCGAAAGTTCAAAAGCTCCGTCGCTTTGATCTTTCAGCCTCGTTTAGCCCCTCGGCCAGTGACAAAGCTCTCAGGCAATCTGTCAGACGGTTCGCGGCTGGTCCTCCATGAACGGAGTAACGAGGCGAGAGCGTATTGTGAAGCAGGTGTTGAGCGGGCATACGCAGCAGGCCGTCGCTCCAGCCGCGGGTGTATGCCCGCACACGGTGCGCAAGTGGGTAGAACGCTTCAAAACCGAAGGTGTGATGCGTCGCGTATCGCCTTCAGCCAAATCAAAGATGCGCACGACATAGGTGCGCCGGCGGATTTCCTCGTTGAGCCGCTCCAGCATGTTGGTGGACTTGAGGTGCTTGTGGTGCTGTCTCGGCTGCCTGAAGAAGGTCAGGGTTTGTTCGATGGCATCCTCGGCCCAGCCTGTCAGGCGCGGATAGCGTGCCGACCA
>NZ_JAMYQZ010000069.1:0-33012 GCF_040321145.1 Mesorhizobium sp. M0514 | reverse complement strand
GCGATTCGGCGATGCCTTCGCCGAATCGATGGCCGGCTCCTACGACGTCAAGATCGTGCCGGAAAACGTCTCGGTGGCGCCGCGCGTCGCGCTCGACGACCAGACCCCGGCTTTCGCCGAGGAAATCATTCCCTTCACCAGGGACCGCGACATTGCCGAGGCTTTCGCTGATTCGGGCTATACGGGCGATGACGCCACCGGCATGGCGGAGGCGATCGGCAAGCTGCTCAACGCACCGGCGCTGAAGGCGGGAACCGTGCTGCGGGTCGGGCTCGAGGTACATGGCGACGCCGCCAAGGTCGTTCGCACCAGCGTCTATGACAAGACAACGCACATCGTCACCATCGCGCTCGACGACCGCGGCCAGTATGTGCCGGCGCAGGAACCGGAGCCGAACCCCGAATTGCTGACCGCGTTTGACGATTCGTCGGCACCGGTGGTGGTGCGCGGCAATCTGCCGAACGTTTATGACGGCATCTACCGCGCCGCCTATTCCTACGGCATGTCGAAGAAGCTGACCCAGCAATTGGTCAAGCTCCTGGCCTCCGGCGTCGACTTCCAGTCCCGGCTCAATCCATCGGACCGCATCGACGTGCTGTTCTCGCAGCCGGACGGCGACGACCAAGCCTCCGACGAATCGGAACTGCTCTATGTCTCGTCGACCTTCGGCGGCCAGACGCGCAATTTCTACCGCTTCCAGATGCAGGACGGCTCGACCGACTATTTCGACGAGGATGGTTCGAGCGCCGAGCAGTTCCTGCTGCGCAATCCCCTGCCCGCCGGGAAATTCCGCTCCGGCTTCGGCGCCCGCCGGCATCCGATCCTCGGTTATGTCCGCATGCATACCGGCGTCGACTGGGCGGCGCCGATCGGAACGCCGATCATCGCCGCCGGCAACGGCACCATCGAAAAGGCCGGCTGGGCCGGCGGCTACGGCAAACAGATCATCATCCGCCATGCCAATGGCTACGAGACCTCCTACAATCACCAGAGCGCCTTTGCCAAAGGCATCGAACCGGGCGTTCATGTCCGCCAGGGCCAGACCATCGGCTTCCTCGGTCAGACCGGCCTCTCCACCGGTCCGCATCTTCACTACGAGCTGATCGTCAACGGCACCAAGGTCGACCCGATGCGCGTGCGCCTGCCGGTCGGCAAGGTGCTGAAGGGCGACGACCTGGTCGCTTTCAAGCGCGAGCGCGAGCGCATCGATGAACTGCTCAAGCAGGAAGACAGCAATCCGCTGAAGGTCGCGAGCGCCAAGATCGAAGGCTAATGCATGTCGCCAAGAAGTGTGCCGCGGTTCTGGGACAACGACATGCCTCAAAACAAAGACTTAAAGCGCGTCGTATGAATCCGTGTCAGCGCGACGCGCTTTAAGCCGTCACACTCGACGCCGGCGAATCATAATCGCCCCATCAGAGCATTCCGAATCGGGTCGGCTCCGAATCAGGTCGACTGCTTCTCGTCGGCTCGTGACCAAGGCAACTTTTGCCCCGAAACGGTGGCCCAGGCGATAATAGCGGCAAGCAGGCAAAGCACGGCCGTCACTGTCGACACGGCCGCGAACGCCGCATCGCTGGCGGCGAGCCGTGTTGCATCAAGGTCTGGCGCCAGGCCGGCCAATGCCGGTTCGCCGAATCCCGGAATGCCCGGCCTAGCGCTGGTATCGAGCATCGTCGAATAGACCCAGGCCGCGAGCGAGCCCATCGCCGCCACAGCAATCAGCCCGCCAATGCGCGAAACCGCATTGTTGATGCCGGAAGCGGCGCCGGTATCCTTGTCCTCGACCGCGGTCATGACCGCCGTCGACAGCGGCGACACCACCAGCGCCATGCCGAGCCCCATCACGGCCATCAGCGGAAAGATACCGGTCCAGAAATTGTGCATGCCGGCATGAGTGAGCAAAGCCAGCCCGGCAAAGGCGATGGCGACTACCAGGCAGCCGCTGGCGATCGGAAAACGCGGACCGATGCGATCCGACCACTGGCCGACGAGACCCGACAGCAGCGCGATCGACGCCGACAGCGGCAGGAAGATGAAACCGACCTCTTTGGTGCTCAGCCCCCATCCGGCGATCAACAGCATCGGCAGGTAGAACAGATTGGCCGACAGGGCGAAATACAGGAAGAAGGTGGCGAGGTTGGCGCCGGCAAAGGCGCCGATCCGAAACAGCTTGAGATCGATCATCGGCTCGCGCTGCCGAAGCTCGAAGACGATGAAGATGATAAGCAGCACGGCGCCTGCGGCGATGCTCGGCCCCGACATCAGACCGCTGCCTTCGGCGCTCATCGAGGTCAGTCCGTAGGCAAGCGCCCCGAAGGCAAGCGTGGCGAGAGCGGCGCCGCCGAGATCGAGGCTTCGCTTCTCCGTCGGCGCGTCGGCGGGAATCTTGGCCAACAGGAGATAGATCGAGATCAGCCCGAGCGGCAGGTTGACGGCGAAGATCGCCCGCCAGATACCGCCGCCAAAGGCCGACAGGACGAAGCCGCCGAGCACCGGACCGAGCGCCGTCGTCAGCGCCGAGGCGGCGGCCCAGATGCCGATCGCCCGGCCGCGCTCCTTCTTCGGATAGGCCTTGGCGATGATGGCGAGGCTGCCCGGCACCATGATCGCCGCACCACTGCCCTGAATGGCGCGAAAGGCGATGAGCACCAGCGCATTCGGCGCCACCGCGCAGGCCAGGGAAGCGACGATGAACAGCGCAATGCCGGCAACGAAGGCGCGCCTGAGGCCAAACCGGTCGCCGGCGGCGCCGCCGGCCAGAATCAGCGCCGACAGCGTCAGCGCATAGGCGTTGGAAATCCACTGGACCTCGGCCAGGCTGGCGCCGAGGTCGACGCGCATTGCCGGCATGGCAATGGCCAGGATCGACCCGTCGATGAAGCCGAGCGCTGACGCCAGGATCGCCGCTACCAGCACGAACTTGCGCTGCGACTGCGGGCAAAATGTACCGTTGGAAAGCGACCTGCTCAGGGGAACGGCTGCGGCTTCGCTCGGAGACTTCATGAGCGTCTGCTTAGACTTGTTGCGGGCCGGCAACAACCAGCCAGCGCCCTGCGCTCATGAATCCAGCTTTGGATATCGGTCTGCCTTATGGGCAGGCCGACATCACTGCGCTGGAGCGCTCACTTGCTCCGCAACATCATCGGCCGAGGGACCGCCGACGAACTCGACGGTGACGCCCGGCGACACCAGCTTGGCCAGTTCACGCGCATCCCAATTTGTCAGGCGCACGCAGCCATGGCTTTCGGTCTTGCCGATCTTGGAGGGATCGGGCGTGCCGTGAATGCCATAGGTCGGCTTGTCCAGCGCGATCCACACCGAGCCGACCGGGCCGTTCGGACCCGGCGGGATGGTCAGGATCTTGTCGTTCTGGCCCTGCTTGAAATTGATGCTGGGGTTGTAGGTGTAGTTCGGATCGAGCGCGACGCGCGACACCGTATGGGTGCCGGTCGGCGAGGGCGTGTCGGCTGAACCGATGGTGGCCGGATAGGCCGCGACCAGCTTGCCACCGGCGTCGTAGGCGAACACCTGCTTCTTGTCCTTGTCGGCGACGATGCGGGCAACCGGCGTCGCCACCAGCCTGCCGAAATTGGCGACCTTGATGATGGTGCCGGGACGGCTGAAGTCGGCCTCGGGATTGAGCCCCTTCAGGTAGTTCTCGTCCATGTGGAACCGTTCGGCCAAGGCTTCGGTGACGGAGGTGTAAGCCATGCGGTCGAGCTGCGCCTTCTGGCTGTAATCCTCCGGTATCGAGGCGACATAAGGCCCGGCCGCGTCCTCGGGCGTGATCGTATAATTGGCGAAAGCATCGCCACCGGTTTGCGCCAGCGCAGCCTGGATGCCGACCGCGTCGGTCGAGCGCAGATTGCTGCCGGTGATCTGGTTGTAGGCGGCAAGCGCCTTGTCGACATTGGAGCCGAAGCGCCCGTCGACGACGCCGGGTGAAGCGCCGGCGCGGTCGAGCAGCACCTGCAAGGCGGCTACATCCTGGCGTGCGCCGAGTGAAAGCGAGGGATCGACCACGGTCTTGCCACCGGCTTTCGGCGGCAGCGCGCCCTGGTCGGCGGGCGCCGCCGGTTCGGCGGGATCGATAGAGGCTTCGTTCAGCGGCTTGCGCTTGACGGGCCGCGGTTCAGCGGATTTCGGCGCTTCCGGATAGGTGTCGCTGTCATTGGCATCATCCTGCGGAGCGGCCCCCAGGAATCTGTCGCTTTCAGGATCGTATTCATCAACCGGCGGGCCGGGGATTCGTCCCTGATCGTCCAGTTGCCTGCGGCGGAAACGCGCCATGTCTTCGGGATCGTCGAGATAGTACCGGTCGTCGTCCTCGACCGGTGCGCGTCCAAGCTCGCGTGCCCGCATTTCCCGGCGCAGCGCGCGGCGGTCGAGCCTGGTCTGCGGCGGCTGGATGGCGATGACCTTGCCTGTCTCGGCATCGACGATGACGCGGTTGCCCCTGGTGTCGTAATAGATGTCGAGATTGCCGTCCTGGGCAAGCACAATGCCGCCGCTATCGGCGGCGCGGACGGCCGGCAGTGCGTTGTCCACAGTCGGCGATGCCATGGCGCTGGACGTGAGCAGCCCGGCGGCGAGCACCGAAAAGGCAAGGATCGTGCGGAACATGGTGGTCAAACTCTCCGGTACTTACAGCGCCGCGCGTCCGTTTGGACGCGCAAAGGACGCTGTAACACTTCATGTCTGCGCATGATCCTTTCCGAAAATCGAATTTCGATTTTCGGGGTCATGCGTAATTGCCGCCGCCCGGCAGTGTTCCCACCAGAACGTTCTCGCCACCGTTTGGATGCGCAAGGAACGCCCTGATCGTCAAAAGCCTGCAGGCAAACCCCTTCGCCAGCAAACCACAACATAAGCTTTCCAACATGAACCGGGCATGAAGATGGCGGATACTGGTTGCTACAGGCCCAATTCCTTGCGCGTCTGCTTCGTCAGCTTGAGGACGACGAGGCGGTGGCTTTCGCCGAGATAGTCCTTCAGCGCATCATCATCCATGCTCTGGCTTGTCTGACGCTGGATCCATTTCATGCCGCGCGAGGCGAGATAGGGCGCCGGCCGACAGCCGGGCTGATCCTTCAGCACGTCATAAGCCATTTCAGAGCATTTGAAGGTGACGAAGACGCCACCGTCCCGGTCATGGCCGGCGATGGTGAAGACCTTGCCACCGACTTTCCAGACATCGGCCCCGCCCCACTGCACGACGTGCGTCGTCTGCGGCAGCGAGGCGCAGAAGCTGTTGTAGTCGTCCAGCGTCATCTGCACCCCCGTCAAAGGATTGTTGTTTCATAAGAAAATGCCGCGCGTCCGGTCGGACGCGCGGCGTTGGATCAGGCTGCCGCGTCGGTCGGCACCACAGTGGGCCTGGACCGGAAATTCAACCGGTCAGAGCCGGCGGTGACCTTGACGGTCGAGCCGTCGAGTATCTCGCCAAGCAGGATTTTTTCCGCCAGCGGATCTTGCAGGTCCTTCTGCATCACTCGCTTCAGCGGGCGCGCGCCATAGGCCGGGTCGTAGCCCTTGGCCGCCAGCCAGTCGATCGATTCCTGGTCGAGCGACAGTGTGATCTTGCGGTCGACGAGCAGGCTTTCCAGCCGCTTGAGCTGGATCTCGACGATGCGACCCATATCCTGCCGGCGCAGCCGGTGGAACAGGATCACCTCGTCGACGCGGTTGAGGAACTCCGGCCTGAACGAGGCTCTCACCACGCTCATAACCTCGTCGCGCACGGCATCGACGTCCTGCTCTTCGCCGAGATTGACCAGATATTCGGCGCCGAGGTTCGACGTCATGACGACCAGCGTGTTGCGGAAATCGACCGTGCGGCCCTGCCCGTCGGTCAGCCGCCCGTCGTCGAGCACCTGCAACAGCACGTTGAAGACATCCGGATGCGCCTTCTCGATCTCGTCGAACAGCACGACCTGATAGGGCCGGCGCCGCACCGCTTCGGTCAGCGCGCCGCCTTCCTCATAGCCGACATAGCCGGGAGGCGCGCCAATCAGCCGGGCGACCGAGTGCTTCTCCATGTATTCCGACATGTCGATGCGCACCATGGCGCTCTCGTCGTCGAACAGGAAATTGGCCAGCGCCTTGGTCAGTTCGGTCTTGCCGACGCCGGTCGGTCCGAGGAACATGAACGAGCCGATCGGCCGGTTCGGATCCTGCAGCCCGGCCCGGGCACGACGCACGGCCTTGGACACCGCCTGTACCGCTTCGCCCTGGCCGACGACTCGCTTGCCGATCTCGTCTTCCATGCGCAGCAGCTTGTCGCGCTCGCCCTGCAGCATCTTGTCGACCGGAATGCCGGTCCAGCGCGACACGATATGGGCGACGTGGTCGGGCGTGACCACCTCTTCGACCATGCCGGCTTTGCCGTCCTGGGCTTCGGCTTCCTTCAGCTTCTTTTCCAGTTCCGGGATCTTGCCATAGGCAAGCTCGCCGGCGCGCTGGAATTCACCCTTGCGCTGGGCAATGGCGAGGTCGTTGCGGGCCGCGTCGAGCTGCTTCTTGAGGTCAGCGGCGAGGCCAAGCTTCTGCTTCTCCGACTGCCATTTGGCGGTGATCTCGGTCGATTCCTCCTCGAGGCCGACGAGTTCCTTTTCGAGACGCGCGAGCCGGTCCTTTGACGCCTCGTCCTTCTCGACCTTCAGTGCCTCGCGCTCGATCTTGAGCTGCATGATGCGTCGATCGATCTCGTCCAGCGCCTCGGGCTTGGAATCGACCTGCATCCTCAGCCGCGACGCGGCTTCGTCGACAAGGTCGATCGCCTTGTCCGGCAGGAAACGGTCGGCGATGTAGCGGTTGGACAAGGTCGCCGCCGCGACCAGCGCCGAATCCGAGATGCGCACCTTGTGGTGCTGCTCGTACTTCTCCTTCAGGCCACGCAGGATCGACACGGTATCTTCCACCGACGGCTCGTTTACGAAGACCGGCTGGAACCGGCGGGCAAGGGCCGCGTCCTTCTCGACATGCTTCCTGTATTCATCGAGCGTGGTCGCGCCGACGCAGTGCAGTTCGCCGCGCGCCAGCGCCGGCTTCAACAGGTTCGAAGCGTCCATGGCGCCATCGGCCTTGCCGGCGCCGACCAGCGTGTGCATCTCGTCGATGAACAGGATGATGCCGCCGGCCGCCGAGGTGACTTCGTTGAGCACGGCCTTCAGCCGCTCCTCGAACTCGCCGCGATATTTGGCGCCGGCAATCAGCGCGCCCATGTCGAGCGCCATCAACTGCTTGTCCTTCAGCGATTCGGGCACGTCGCCATTGACGATGCGCAGCGCCAGACCTTCTGCGATCGCCGTTTTGCCGACGCCCGGCTCGCCGATCAGCACCGGGTTGTTCTTGGTACGCCGCGACAGCACCTGGATGGTGCGGCGGATCTCGTCGTCACGGCCAATCACAGGGTCTAGCTTGCCGGCGCGGGCATCGGCGGTGAGGTCGCGCGCGTATTTCTTCAGCGCGTCATAGCCCTGCTCGGCGCTCGCCGAATCGGCGGTACGGCCCTTGCGGACGTCGTTGATCACCTGGTTCAGCGCCTGCGCTGTGACGCCGGCCTTGGACAGGATATCGGCCGTCTTGGCCGACTTCTCCATCGCCAGCGCCTGCAGCAGCCGCTCGACCGTGACAAAACTGTCGCCGGCTTTCTTGGCCAATTCCTCGGCGGTCGAAAACACCTTGGCCAGCGGCTGCGCCAGATAAAGCTGGCCGTTGCCGCCTTCCACCTTGGGCATGGCCTCAAGGGCGGTCTCGACGCCGAGCTTGACGTCGCGCACGTTGCCGCCGGCGCGCTCGATCAGCGAGGCGGCCAGCCCCTCGTCGTCATCGACGAGGACCTTCAGCATATGTTCGGGAGTGAATTGCTGGTGATTGCGCGAGAGCGCCATGGTCTGGGCGGACTGAATGAATCCGCGGACGCGCTCGGAGTATTTCTCGAGGTTCATATCTGTCTCCTTCCATCACCGGCCCGCTTTGCGGCACCGGATCAGATTGCGGTGACGGACCCGCTCATCCGAGCCGGGTCCAGTTCACGCCAGATATGGGGCGCAAGCCATTGCCGCTCAAGACGTCCGGCTGATGATATTGCATGGCCGAGCAAACGAAAACGGCGGAGATTTCTCTCCGCCGTTTCATCGACTTATGTCTTGTGGGTCAGTTGTTGGCGTCGACGGCGAACGGGTCGCCGGCAGGGCTTTCGGCCGGCGCCGCATCCACCACGTCAACAGCGGCAGCGGTCTCGCCGGCGCCATCCACCACCTGGCCACCACCAGACTGTTCGTCACCGACCTGATCGGCATTGTTGCGCGGGCGGCGCGGACGCCGCGGGCGACGGGCAGCGCCGCTCTCGGCGGCTGCCTCATTGAGTTCGGCCCGGGCGGCAAGAGCCGCTGGCGACAGGTTTTCGTACAGCGGCGCCGACTCGGAGAAACCGCTCTCGGCTTCGGGCTCAACCGCGGAAACGGTTTCCGCCTGTGCCGGGGTTTCGGTGAAGCGCTGCTGGTCGCCGCGCTGGCCGTTCTGCTCGCCACGCTGGGCAAAGTCGCCACGCTGGTCGTTCTGGCCATAGCCGCCATTGGGGCGGCGGTCACGGTTGCGGCCATTGTTGTCGCGGCCGTTATTGTTGCGGCCATTATTGTCACGGCCACTGTTGTTCTCGCGGCCGTTTTCCTGGCCGTATGCGAGTTCGGCCGGCGTGCCCTCAATCGTCGGTTGCGGACCGTTGCCGTGGTTGGCCATCGGCGCTTGCGTCTCGCCGCCATTGCCGCTGCCGGCATTGTCAAAATCGTCGCGATCTTCATCGTCGTCGAATTCGTCGCGGTTCTGCGGGGCATTCTGGATCGGCATCTGCGCCTGTGCGGCGGCAATGATGCGGTTGTAGTGCTCGGCGTGCTGGAGGTAATTCTCCGCCATAACCCGGTCGCCGGAGCTTTGCGCGTCACGGGCCAGAGTGGCGTATTTTTCGGCGATCTGCTGAGCCGATCCACGGATTTTCACGTCCGGGCCGTTGCTCTCGTAGTTGCGCGTCAGGGGATTTGGGCCCTTGCGATTGTTGTTGTTGTTATTGTTGTTGCCACCGCCGCCGCCATTGTTGTTGCGACCGCGCATGCGCCTGTTCTGCTGTTGTGGCCTCATAAGACTCTCTTCATTTTGAAATTTTCGAAAAACGTTTCACGAACGGAGGCGCTCATGCAGCCAGCCGTTTCGTTTCTTCACCGGCGTTCGCCCGCATCAATTGCGTTGGCGCCACGTGTCATCCTGTTCCGGTTACATCACTTGCCGGACGATTCCCGCACGAAGCTTGGGCGTCGTTTGCGCAAGAAGGCAGCTATTTCCAAGGAAAACCGAATCGCTAAGAGCACTGCCTGCTTCGTCTCATCCGGTTAGGGCGGACCCTAGCCGCATTCCCCGGCATTGCCAAGCGCTTTTTTGCACTGCGTCAAGGCTTTCCCTGTTCAAACATAAGAACCCTGTCGTTTCCGCCAAGATCGACAAATGCCCCGGCCAGCCTGTAGCCGGCTGCCGCGAATATGTCTTTGACCTCATTGCGCTGCGTGTGGCCGATCTCGACCGCTATCTTGCCTTCTGCTTCCAGAAACTTTGCCGCCTCGGCGGCGATGATCCTGTAAGGGCCAAGACCGTCCACACCGCCATCAAGGGCTCTGTGTGGATCGAAATCGCGGACCTCGTCCTGCAGATTTCCAATGTCTCCAGACGATATATAGGGAGGGTTTGCGGCAATTACATGGTATCGGCCCGAAACTTTTTCGAACCAGTCGGACTGCAGCCCCACGAACCGGCCAGCGAGTCCGAGTTGCTCGGCATTGCGTATCGCGGTTGCCAGCGCGTCTTGTGAAATATCGACCCCGGTGGCGGTCGCGGCCGGAACCGCGCTGAGCAGCGCCAGCGCAATCGCGCCGGTACCGGTGCCGAGATCGAGGATACGGCATAGCCCTAGCCTTTCGGCCGTCGCGCCGGCAAAAGGGAAGACCGCCTCGACCAGCGTTTCGGTGTCCGGCCGCGGCTCCAGCGTTTCCGGCGACAGCGACAGCCGCAGGCCGTAAAACTCGCGAAACCCGAGGATGCGGTGCACCGGTTCGCCGGCCATGCGGCGCTGCAGAGCAGCGTCGATTGCGGCAACCGCACCCGCATCGACCGTCCGTTGCGGGTCGGCGATCGCCTGCGTACGGTCCGTGCCGGAAAAATGTTCGACGATCAGCCTGGCATCCAGCGCCGAGTCGGAAAGGCCGGCCGCGGCAAGCCGCTCCCGCGCCACCCGCAACAACGGCCCGAGCGCGCCGGGCAACATGTCAGCCATCGAGGCCAATATCGGCGAGCAGCTTCGACTGATGGTCGGCAATCAGCGCATTGATGACCTCATCGAGCTCGCCCATCATCACCCGGTCGAGCTTGTAGAGCGTCAGGTTGATACGATGGTCGGTAAGGCGGCCCTGCGGGAAATTGTAGGTGCGGATGCGCTCCGAACGGTCGCCCGAACCAACCTGCGATTTGCGTGACTCCGAGCGCTCCTCGTCCGCCTTGCTGCGCTCGAGGTCGTAAAGCCGCGCACGCAGAATCTGCATGGCTTTCGCCCGGTTCTGATGCTGCGACTTCTCCGCCTGCACCACCATGATACCGGTCGGCAAATGGGTGATGCGCACGGCCGAATCGGTGGTGTTGACGTGCTGGCCACCCGAACCCGAGGCGCGCATCGTGTCGATGCGGATGTCTTCGGCGCGGATGTCGATGTCGACCTCTTCGGCTTCCGGCAGAACGGCCACCGTCGCCGCCGAGGTGTGGATGCGCCCGCTGGCCTCGGTCGCCGGCACGCGCTGCACGCGGTGCACGCCGGATTCGAATTTCAGATGGGCAAAGACGCCCCTACCGGAAATGGTGGCGATGATTTCCTTGAAGCCGCCGGCATCGCCGTCGCTGGCCGACACCGTCTCGAAGCGCCAGCCGCGTTCGGCGGCATAGCGCTCATACATGCGAAACAGGTCGCCGGCGAACAATGCCGCCTCATCGCCGCCGGTGCCGGCGCGGATTTCAAGGATGGCGTTCTTGTCGTCGGCCGCGTCCTTGGGCAACAGCAGGATCTGGATGTCCTTCTGCAGCTCTTCGATTCGCGCTTCGACGCCCGGCAAATCTGCCTCCGCCAGGGCCCGCATCTCTGCGTCGGTGCCCTTGTCGGCAAGCATCGCCTCGAGGTCGGCTTGCTCGCGCTCGACTGAGCGCAGTTCCCTGACCTTGGCCACCATGTCCTGCAGCTCGGCATATTCGGAAGCCATCTTCACATAGGCATCGGCCGCCGGGCCGGCCGACATCTGCGCTTCGAGCATCTCGAAACGCTTGACGACCTGATCCATACGCTCGCGGGGAAGATTGACCATGGCTAATGCTATAGCGGGATGGAGCGGTCGTCGGCGAAGGCCTGCAGCAGCGCCCGCATCGGCAGCCCTTGAGCTGGCGCCATCAGATTGTCGGCAAAGAAAGCCTCCAATTCCTCCAGTGGCAGTTCGGTCAACATCGCCTTGACCGGGCCGATCGAGGCTGGAGACATCGAGATCGAGCGGTAGCCGAGGCCGATCAGCGCCATGGCGGAAATGGGTTTTCCGGCAAGCTCGCCGCACAGCGTCACCGGCGTGTGGTTGCGAACCCCGGCGTCGGCGATCTGCTTCAGAACCCGCAGGAACGGCGTCGACAGCGTGTCGAAGCGGTCGGAGAGCTGCGTGTTCCCCCGATCGACCGCCATGACGAACTGGAACAGGTCGTTGGAGCCGACCGAGACGAAATCGACCGCCTTCATCAACTCGTCGAGCTGGAACAGCAGCGACGGCACTTCCAGCATGGCGCCCACCTTGAGGCTGGTCGGCAGATGGTGGGCAAAGCGGGAGAGATGCCGCACTTCGCGGTCGATGATCTCGCGCGCCTGGGCGATTTCGCCGAGCTCGGTCACCATCGGCAGCATCAGCTTCAGTTCGCGCCCGCCGCAGGCCTTCAGCAGAGCGCGGATCTGGGTCCTGAGCAGACCCGGCCGGTCGAGCGTCAGCCGGATCGCGCGCCAGCCGAGCGCAGGGTTTTCTTCCTGGACAGCGCCCTTGAAGTAGGGCAGCACCTTGTCGCCGCCGATGTCGATGGTGCGGAAGGTGACCGGCTTGCCACGCGCCGCGTCCAGCACGTCGCGGTAGAGCCGCTCCTGCGCCTCGGCGCGCGGGAAGGTCGAGGCGACCATGAACTGCAATTCGGTGCGGAACAGGCCGATGCCGGCCGCACCCGCCTCGGCCAGCTGCGGCAGGTCGACGGCCAGGCCCGCATTCATCAGCAGGTCGACCTGGACGCCGTCCTTGGTCACCGACGGCTTCTTGCGCAGTTCCCGGTAGACTTCCTGCCGGCGCGCCCGGAAGCGCACTTTTTCGGCATAGGCAGCTTCGAGGTCGGGCTGCGGCCGCAGATGGATGGTGCCTTCCTCGCCGTCGACGATGATGGCATCGCCGTTTTCCGCCATGGAAACGGCGCCCTTCATCTGGCCGGCGACCGGAATGCCCATGGCGCGCGCTACGATGACGACATGGCTGGTGGCAGCGCCGTCTTCCAGCACCACGCCGCGCAGCTTGTCCCTGGGATAATCAAGCAGTTCGGCCGCGCCCATCGAGCGCGCGACCAGGATGGCATCCTTCGGCAGTGACGCCGCGACGTCGTCAGGCCCGCGCCCCATCAGCTGGCGCAGCAGCCGGTTGGCGAGATCGTCGAAGTCGCTCATCCTCTCGCGCAAATAAGGATCGGTCATGTGCAGCATGCGGGCGCGCATGTCGCTTTGGACCTTTTCCACCGCCGCTTCCGCCGTCAGGCCGTTGCGGATCGCCTCTTCCAGCCGGCGCACCCAGCCGCGGTCGTTGGCAAACATACGATAGGCTTCGAGCACCTCGCGATGTTCGCCCTCGAAGGCGACATCGCGCCGCTCCAGCATGTCGTCGATGGAAAGCCTGAGCGAACCGAGCGACGTCTCCAGCCGGCGCACCTCTTCCTCACTGTCCTCGTTGAACAGATTGGTGACGACGATGCGTGGCTCATGCAGCACGACATGGCCGAGGCCGACGCCCTCGTTGAAGGACAGGCCGGTAAAGCTGACGGGACGGCGCAGGTCGAGTTCGAGGCCGGGCCGGGTCAGGCGAGCGAGATCGCCGGTGGCGATCATCTCGGCGATCACCATGGCGGTCGTTTCCAGCGCCTCGACCTCGTCGTCGCGGTAGTGGCGCATGGTCTTGTTCTGCACCACCAGCACGCCCAGCGTGCGCCCTGCCCTTAGTACCGGCACGCCGAGGAAGGAATTGTAGATCTCTTCGCCCGTCTCCGGCAGGTAGGCGAAGGCCGGATGTTCCTGCGCATTGGAGAGGTTGAGCGGCCGCGCGCTCGCGGCAATGGTGCCGACGAGGCCCTGCCCCAGCCGCAGCTGCGCCAAATGGACGGCGTTCGGGTTCAGACCTTCGGTGGCATAGAGTTCGAGCACCGAATCGGCGCGCAGCACATAGAGCGAGCAGACCTCGGCGACCATGTTGGAGGCGATGTCGCGCACGATCCGGTCGAGCCGCTCCTGCGGCTCCAGCGGCTCCTGCATGAGCTCGCGGAGCCGTTTCAGCAGAACGCGCGGGCCACTGGCCGTATCACGCATCGCGGCTTCTTCTCCAATGGGCATTTTGCCCGCCGCAGTTTCCACTGCGACCGGCGCACACGCAACAACTCAAATCGCTCTCGCTACTGCTTATCCAGACCGTACACGGAATGCAAAGTACGAACCGCGAGTTCCGTGTAGGGACCGTCGATCAGTATCGAAATCTTGATCTCGGAGGTAGTGATGGCGCGGATGTTGATCGCCTTGTCGGCCAGCGCCTTGAAAGCGGTGGCGGCCACACCGGCATGGCTGCGCATGCCGATGCCGATGACCGAAACCTTCGACATGCCGGCTTCCGACTGCACCACGTCATAGCCGATCGAAGCCTTCAGACGCTCCAGCACGGCCAACGCCTTGTCCACGTCGCCGGACGGCACGGTGAAGGTCATGTCGGTGAACTTGCCGTCCTCGGAGATGTTCTGGACGATCATGTCGACATTGATGTTGGCCTCGGCCAGCGGGCCGAAAATGCCGGCGGCAACGCCCGGGCGGTCGCCGACGCGGCGCAGAGAAATCTGCGCTTCGTCCTTGGCGTAGGCAATTCCGGTGACGACCTGCTGTTCCACGATCTCTTCCTCGTCGCAAATGAGCGTTCCCGGAGGATTGAGCAAATCCCCCATTCCGGGCGCATCGGGATCGTCGAAGGACGACCGCACGAACGTACGCACCCTGTGCACCATGGCAAGCTCGACCGAGCGCACCTGCAAGACCTTGGCGCCGAGCGAGGCCATTTCGAGCATTTCCTCGAACGAAATCTTGTTGAGCCGCCGCGCCTTCGGCTCGATGCGCGGATCGGTGGTGTAGACGCCGTCGACATCGGTGTAGATGTCGCAGCGATCGGCCTTGACCGCCGCGGCAATGGCCACCGCGCTTGTGTCGGAGCCGCCGCGGCCGAGCGTGGCGATGCGGTTGTCCGGGCCGATGCCCTGGAAGCCGGCGACGACAGCCACCTGGCCCTCGCCGAAGCGCTTGATCAGGAACGCGCCGTCAATTTCGAGGATGCGCGCCGCGCCATGCGCGTTGTCGGTCTTGATCGGGATCTGCCAGCCCTGCCATGAGCGGGCGTGCACGCCCATATTCTGCAGTGTGATCGCCAGCAGGCCGGCAGTCACCTGCTCGCCCGAGGCGACCACGGCGTCATACTCGCGCGCGTCGTGCATGGGCGAGGCTTCGCGCGTCCAGCCAACCAGTTCATTGGTCTTGCCCGCCATCGCCGAAACCACGACAGCGACCTCATGGCCGGCATCGACCTCGCGTTTGACGTGACGCGCCACATTGCGGATGCGGGCGATGTCGGCGACGGAGGTTCCGCCGAATTTCATCACGATGCGCGCCATGGAAGCGAAATGCCTTTGACTGAAGCCGGCCCAGGACCGAAAGGGGAAGAAAGCGCTCGACAGAAGCCGGCCGCTGAATGCGCGCCTCCTTAGCCAAATGATCACGGTTTCGCAAGGCTGGCGGCGGATGCCGGCTTCAGGATCGCGGCATATTGCGTTCGGCCCCGCCGCCGCTTACCAAATGCTGCCCGCGGGAAACTCCTTTTGGTCCGGCATATCGAATGATTGTTCGCCTTAGACGCGCCATGCGGTGGCAATCGCTGCCGCTGTTCATCGGCTTCGCCGTGCTGGCGTTGATCGTCGGCACACGCGCCGTGCTGGTCGAGACCCAGAGAGCCAATCGTGAGGCCGCGCGCGAGGCGGTCGAGTATCAGGAATTGCTTTCCGGTTTGCTTGCGATGGCTCAGGAGGCCGAGACCAGCCAGCGCGGCTATCTCCTGACCGGCGAGAAATCCTACCTCCAGCCTTATCGGCAGGCGGTCGACGCCATTCCGGGCCAGCTTGCCCGCATCGACGGCATGACCGCGCCGGACGACGAACTCGTGCAGCAGATCAACCACGTCAAGGACGCGCTTTCACAAAACCAGGCCGAATTGGCTGAGACGATTGCACTCTACGATCGCGGCGATGCGGCAAAAGCTCTGGAACTGGTCCGCAGCGGCCAGGGCAAGGCCGCCATGGACCAGATCCGGGCCAGCATGGACACGATCCGGCGCATTGGCGGCGCAGCCATCGCGGCGCGCGACGCTCATACCGACCGGGTCGAAAACTGGCTGCGAATCGGCTCGATAGCGGCGCTGCTGGCGATCTTCCTGCTTGGCGCCTACACGGTTCGCCTTTCGCGCCGCCGGTTCCGCGCAGTGGCGATCGCCCAGGAAGAGCTGATGCGCAAGAACATCGAGCTCGGCAACGAAATCCAGACGCGTGAGAAGGCCGAATCGCAGATCCGCCAGATGCAGAAGATGGAGGCTGTGGGCCAGTTGACCGGCGGTATCGCCCACGATTTCAACAACATGCTGGCGGTGATCATCAGCGCCATGAACCTCGCCCAGCGCAAGCTGACGCGGGGCGAGCACGACATCATGAAATTCATCGAAGCGGCGACCGATGCGGCGACCCGGGCCGCAAACTTGACGTCACGGCTGCTTGCCTTCTCGCGCCAGCAGCCGCTCGCGCCCCAGGTTGTAGACGCCAATCGTCTGGTCGCCGGCATGTCGGACCTGCTTCGGCGGGCGCTCGGCGAAACCATCCGCATCGAAACCGTGCTGGCTGGCGGCCTGTGGAAGACCCATGCCGATCCGAGCCAGCTCGAAAATGCCATTCTCAATCTGGCGGTCAATGCGCGCGACGCCATGGGCGAGGACGGCAAGATGACCATCGAGACCGCCAACAGCCACCTCGACGAGAGCTACGCCGCCACCCATGCCGAGGTCAAAGACGGCCAGTATGTGATGATCGCGGTCAGCGACACCGGCGCCGGCATGCCGGCGGACGTCATGGAGCGGGCTTTCGAGCCATTTTTCACCACCAAGCCAGTCGACAAGGGCACCGGCCTCGGGCTGAGCCAAGTGTTCGGCTTCGTCAAACAGTCCGGCGGACACGTCAAGATCTACTCGGAACCCGGCCAAGGCACCACGATCAGGATCTACCTGCCGCGCTTCTTCGGCCCGGAAGAGGCCGCCATATCTTCGGAACGAGCCGGAAATCCTGCCGTGCCGGTCACCGAAACCATCCTTGTCGTGGAGGACGATCCACGCGTGCGGGCTTCCACCACGGATGCCATGCGCGAACTCGGCTACACCGTCATTCATGCCGCAAGCGGCCAGGAAGCGCTGGAAAAGCTGGGCGACAACCCTGGTGTGGCGCTCATGTTCACCGATATCGTCATGCCGGTGATGAATGGCCGCAAGCTCGCCGAGGAGGCGCTGGCGCGCATGCCGAAGCTGAAGGTGATCTTCACCACCGGCTTCACCAGGAACGCCGTCGTCCACAATGGCGTGCTCGACCATGACGTGCATTTCCTGGCCAAGCCCTTCACCATCGAGCAGCTGGCGGCGAAATTGCGCGACGTGCTGGACGCAAGATGACCGAGGCCCTGGAAATCGTCACCTTTCGCCTCAAACCTGGAGCGGAAGCGGGCTTTGCCGCCGCCAACAACCTGGTCGCCGACTGGCTGGCGCGGCAACCTGGTTTCGTAAACCGCTGCCTGGCGCGGCGGGACGATGGCGGATGGGTCGATGTGGTGCGCTGGCGAAGTCGCGAGCAGGCTCTCGCCGCCGCAGGCCGGATCATGGCCGAGATCGGCGATTGCGAAGCGATGCGGGCCATCGATCCCGCAAGTGTTGCGATGGAACATGCGGCGATTGTGATCTCGAGGCCATAGGTCGACTAGCCAGCAGTCGCAAAAACCGGCCTTGACTTTCTTGCCCCGGCACCCGACTTCCTAGCGTCCGAGGAGACCCGCCCCATGCCAGAGGCCCGACGATCGACAATCGATGCCGGAGAAGTGGAACGCTTTTCCGCGCTTGCCGCCGAATGGTGGAACCCGAACGGCAAATTCCGTCCGCTGCACAAATTCAACCCGGTCCGGCTTGCCTATATCCGGGACCAGGTGGCGGCGCGCTTCGGCCGCGATCCGCGGGCGGCGCGGCCGTTCGAAGGCCTGCGTTTCCTCGATATCGGCTGCGGCGGTGGGTTGTTGTGCGAGCCGATGGCAAGGCTTGGCGCCGAAGTGGTCGGCGCCGACGCCTCGGCAACCAACATCGAGGTGGCGAAGCTGCACGCGGCCGAAGGCGGCGTGACGGTGGATTATCGCGCTACGACCGCTGAGGATTTGGCCGATTCCGGCGAGAAATTCGACGTCGTCCTCAACATGGAAGTCGTCGAGCATGTTGCCGATGTCGACCTGTTCATCGGCAAGTGCGGCGAGATGGTCAAGCCCGGCGGCATCATGTTCGTGGCCACCATCAACCGCACGCTGAAGGCACTGGGCCTGGCCATCATCGGCGCCGAATATGTGCTGCGCTGGCTGCCGCGCGGCACCCACCAGTTCGGCAAGCTGGTGCGGCCCGAAGAGCTTGAAAAGGCGCTCGGCAGCGCCGCCATGACCATCATCGACCGCACCGGCGTGACCTACAATCCTCTCGCCGACCGCTGGGCACGCTCCAAGGACATGGACGTCAACTATATGGTGCTGGCGGAAAAACGATCGGTCTGAACGAAAGGGGGCGGCCGTGGACACTATGAGGGCCCGAGAGCTGGCGCTCGATCTTCCCGAAACGGTCGAGCAATCGCATTTCGGCAAGGCTGACTTCCGCGTCCGCAACCGTATCTTCGTCTCGCTGCCCGAAGCCGACCGTGCTGTCGTCAAGCTCGACCGCGACCAGCAAGAGATGATGGCCGCGGCTGAGCCATCGGTTTTCAGGCCCGTGACAGGCGCCTGGGGCCAAAAGGGATGGACGTCGATTATGCTCGAAGCCTGCGACGAACAGACATTCCGCAGCGCCGTTCGGACGGCCTGGCGAAACGTCGCCCCGCCGGCGCTACGGAAGCGCCTCGACGCGAGCCAAATTTAAGCTTGAGCAGTTCGAGCAAAGTGTGAAGCGGTTTTCCCGGGAAAAGCGCATAGCGCTTTGCTAGGGAATTGCGTAAACCAAAGACCCTATGCCTTCTGGCTCTGCGCCTTGGTGGTGATGATCACGCCGATGGTGATGATCACCGCGCCGGCCCAGGTCAGCAACTGGTAGTGCTCGCCGAGGAAGATGGTTCCGGCAAACAGGCCAACGGCCGCCGCCACATAGCCGATCTGGCTGAGATAGACCGGACCGCCCACGGCCTGCAGCCGGAAGAAGAAGGCAAACATCGCCGAGGCCGAGGCGACTTGCGCCACGACGACCAGCGGCACGGCGGCAAGCGGGGCGAAGGCACTGAGGCCGAACAGCACGAGAATGCCGACCAACAGCAGCGTTGCCGAGGCCAGGTGGCTGCCGACGGCCAGTTCGATCGGACCGGTGCCTTCGGGCCAGTCGACGGTGCGATAGATATTGCCGGCGGCAAGGCTGACGGGGATCAAAAGTCCGACCAGCACCCAGAAGAAATCGGCCGGCTGGCCGGCCTCGCCGCGCGTCACCGCCACCATGACGGCGCCGATGAAGCCGACGGCGATACCGATACTGCCGAGCATATTTGGCCGTCGAACGCCGAGCAGGATCGAAAACACCAGTGTGATGACCGGCGACAGCGTGAACATGATGCCGGTGTAGCCGGCGCCGAGATGCGGGATAGCCGAAAACATCAGCAGATTGGGCACGGCGTAGGACACGGCGGCGGTGATGAAGAAATAGCGCAGTCTGTGCGAGGTCAGCCGCATGCGCTCGCCGTTGGCGAGCAACGCGCACAGCAGCACGCCCCCGGCCCCGAACGAGATTACGAAGGCCCAGACCATGGCCGAAACGCCGGCAGCCGTCGCCAGCTTGCCGAACGGCAGCGTTAGGCCGAGCAGGCCGCCGGTGACGACCAGCAGGCCAAGCGCCGATTCCCAGAGAAATTTCATCGGATGGTCCCGTCACTCACTTGCGGCACTCGGCTGAAACTGTATCTTGAGGTAGCATATCACAAAGATTCTTAACGTCAAGATACTTAGCGATGAGACAGATGGATCGCGCGGCAAAGGCGGTGGAGCAATGGAAGCGGGAACGGCCGGACCTGGAGGTGTCGCCGATGCTGGTGCTTGGGCGGCTGAACGAAGCCTCGTCGCTAATCGCCCGCGAGCGCCTCGCCCCGCTGTTTGCCCGTTTCGGACTGCAGGCCGGCGAATTCGATGTGCTGGCGACGCTGCGCCGCTCCGGCCAGCCCTACGCGCTGACACCGACCGCTCTATACGAGGCGACGATGGTGACCTCTGGGGCCATGACCAACCGGCTCGACCGGCTTGAGAAGGCCGGACTGATCCTGCGCGGCCCGCACCCCAACGACCGGCGTGGCATTGTCGTGCAACTGACCGAAAAAGGTCTGGCCTTGATCGACGAAGCCCTGACCGCCCACGTCGCCAACGAGCATGAAATCCTCGCCGGGCTCACCGGCACGGAGCGGGGGGCACTGGCTCAGTTGCTTGGCAAATTGATCGATAGCGCCAGCTGATCGCTCAATTGCGCTCCTCGGGAAAACTCGGGATCGGCATGAAATCGATGCCATCCTCGGCCAAGCTCTTGGCTTCGTCCAACGTCGCCTCGCCATAGATGCCGCGCGCATCGCTCTCGCCGAAATGGATCTTGCGCGCTTCTTCGGCAAACTTGTCGCCGACATAGTCGGCATTCTCGCGCACCTTCTCGGCCATCGCCTTCAGTTGCGCCAAAGCCTGCTTCTGGGTTTCGCCCATGGCCAGCGCAATTGTTTCCTGCTTCCGCGCGGTGGAGACGGCTGGCGCCATCAGCGCCTTTTGCACCTTGTGCGAGCCGCAGCTCGGGCAATCGACGAAGCCGCGCTTCTTCTGCGTGTCGAAATCGTCATTGCTGCGAAACCAGCCCTCGAATTCGTGCTCGTGCTCGCAGATCAGGGCAAAGCGGATCACGAAGCCGCGCCCCTGAGCCGCGGCGCTTCCACTGCACCGGCATTGACGGCAAAATCACGCGCGTTCTTGAGATTGGGGATTTTCTTACGCGCGGCCGACGACTGCGCCGTGTCGATCTCGGCGATGATAACCTCCGGATCGTCATGGTCGGCCTCGGCGAGAATTCGACCCCATGGGTCGACGATCAGCGAATGGCCATAGGTTTCGCGGCCATCCTCATGCAGGCCACCTTGTGCTGCAGCAACCACATAGGCGCCGTTCTCGATGGCACGGGCTCGCAGCAGCACATGCCAGTGCGCCTCGCCGGTCTGGCGGGTGAAGGCGGCAGGCACCGACAAGAGGTCGGCGCCGGCCATCGCCTCGGCGCGGAACAGCTGTGGAAAGCGTAGATCGTAGCAGACGGCAAAGCCGAGACTAGCGCCGTCGATCTCGGTGACGACGGCCTCGGTGCCCGGCTCATAGGCGGCGGATTCGCGCCAGCTCTCGCCATTGTCGAGGTCGACATCGAACATGTGGATCTTGTCGTAGGTGGCAAGGGTGGCGCCGTCCGGCCCAAACAGCAGCGCCCGGTTGGCGAGCTTGCCGTCGGTGCGCAGGATGGCGGTCGAGCCGATGTGCAGGAAGACGCCGAGTTCGCTGGCGAGCTTGCGCGCGGCCGCCACGACGATGTCCTTGTCTTCCAAGGTGAAGGAAGCAGCCCTGGCTTCCTTGTCGCGGATCAGCGCACCGGTCATTTCCGGGGTCTGGATGTAGGTTGCACCGAGGCCTGCCGCTTCGCGCACCAGCCGTTCGAGATCGACCGCGTTGCGCTCGGGGCTCTCGCCCGAACGCATCTGGATCGCCGCCGCCTTGAAAATACCCATCATCACGTCCTCTTTGAGCAATTCCAGGAAAATCGTGTAACGGTTTTCCGTCCGGAATTGCGTAAAAACAAAGACATAGAGCGGCGCTACGAACCGCTCTTTGTCGTCGAGCCGTTGGCAAGCAGCCTATCCAGCTGCCCCCGTGCCTCCAACTCGTGGAGGTCGTCGGAGCCGCCGACATGCGTGTCGCCGATGAAAATCTGCGGAAAGGTCGAGCGGCCATGCGCCCGCGAAATCATTTCCTGGCGCAATTCCGGCGAAAACGAAGCGTCATGCTCGGTGTAAGCGACGCCCTTGCGGTCGAGCAGCCGCTTGGCCGCCGCGCAATAGCCGCACATCATACGGGTGTAAATCGTCACATCGAGCATCGGTCCGTGCCTTTCCTCGACCTTATATAGTCGCGGACTCGTCGGCCCGAAAGTCCCCCGGCAGGACACGCGCGAAGGTCAGCACATCGACCGCTCCGGCGCCGCCCTTCTTCAGCGCCCTGGCGACCGAGCGCACGGTGGCGCCGGTGGTGTAGACATCGTCGACCAGAAGCACGCGGCGCCCAGTGATCTCGATTTCGGCTTCCGCAGGCACACGGAAGGCGGCGCGGACATTGGCCTCGCGCTCCTGCCGCTCCAGCCCGACCTGCTGGCGCGTGAGCTTGACGCGCCGGACCGCCGAGGGCGAGAAAGGCAGCCCGCTAAGCTGCGCAACCGCCCTTGCCAACTCCGCTGACTGGTTGAACTGCCGCCGAAAGAAGCGCCGCCAGTGCAGCGGCACCGGTACGACGACATCGGCGTCTGCAATTAGCTCAGCGCCGGCGCGCAGCATCCAGCGCGCCATCCACGGCGCCAGATCGGTGCGATCCTGGTATTTCAGACCTTGCACCATCTGGCGGGCGACACCTGAATAGGCCACGGCCGCCCGCGCCCGCTCGAACGGCGGCGGATCGGCGATCGCCTCGGCCGACAGGAATCCCTCGCCCATATCGTGCGTGAATGGCGTGCCCATCACCGCGCACCATGGCCGCTCCAGCAGCCTGAGTTTCGGCCAGCAGGCACCGCACAAAACGCCGGGTTGCGAGACGTGCCTGCGACAGCCGGCACAGACCGGCGGGAACAGCATCCGCGCCGGCCAGTCCAACATGGCCAGCTTCAACATGGTTTGAGCGAGGCTCTTGATCTCCATCACCGGATCGGCCACGTGGTTTTGTCGTCCGCGCCAGGATATCACTAGACGGACAAACAGGGATGTCTACCGTTGCAGCCGATCATCGATACTGAACTTTGGCTGGTGCGCAAGCGCAGGGCGCTGGCCCACCCCGTAGCCGGCGCGGATTTTCTGATGCGGCGGGCGGCGGAAGACCTTGCCGACCGGCTCGGCGCGGTCGAGCGGAAATTCGGCAAGGCCGCGGTGCTGTTTTGCCAGACGCCGGACGCAACGGACGTGGTCGCTGCAAGCGGCAAGGCAGCGGAGATCGTGCGCGTCGAGGCAGATCCAGCGTTTCTGGACGGCCGGCCAGGGCTGATAGCACCGCTGGAAACAGTGCCGTTCCAGCCGGAAAGCCTCGACCTCGTCGTTTCACTTCTGTCGTTGCAGGCGATGAACGACATTCCCGGCATGCTGGTGCAGATCCGCCGCGCTCTGCGGCCCGACGGGCTTTTCCTCGGCGCCTTTGCCGGCGCCGGCACGCTTTCCGAATTGCGCGAAAGCCTGCTCGCCGCCGAGACCGAACTCTATGGCGGCGCCAGCCCGCGTGTCATCCCCTTCACCGATGTTCGCGACGCCGGCGCACTGCTGCAGCGCGCCGGACTGGCGCTGCCGGTGGCCGACGTCGAAACGGTGACCGTCCGCTACGATACCCTCTTCGACCTCATTGCAGATCTCAGGGCGATGGGCGAAACCAGCGCGCTGACCGATCGCAGCCGGCGACCGGGAGCGCGAAAGCTTTTTACCCGTGCCGCCGAAATCTATGCCGAACGCTTTTCGGACGCTGATGGCCGCATCAGGGCAAGCTTTTCCATCGTCTGGATGTCGGGCTGGGCGCCCGATGCCTCGCAGCAAAAGCCCTTGAAACCGGGTTCGGCGAAGGTCTCGCTGAAGACGATACTGGAAAACCCCGGCGGGCGGTGACGGCGCTCCGGATCAGTGCTCGGCGAAGGCGTTTGCGAGCCTGCTGTTGTTGTCGCTGAACAGAAACTGGATCGCATTGCTGGCCTTGCCGACACCCCCGACGATGGCAAGCGACAGCACCGCAACGATCAGGCCATATTCAATGGCCGTGGCGCCTGTTTCGTCCTGCAAAAATCGGCGCAGCAATGGCTTCATGATCGTCGATCCCTCTCATCCCCGACCATATCGCCGACCTGTTAAGAAAGGTTAACGGCACAAGCTTAACAGGCTGTGAAATGGGCCTGCGTTGAGGAAGTTCTCAAGCTGGTGTCGACCTTGTTGGTCAGCAGTCGCCGCTGCGTTGGCCGTCGGCGCGGATGATGCAGACTGAGTTCGGTGAGGGCTGCAGCACGCTTCTGCGCAGCATATAGGTGGCCCGCGAGCCGATCGAACCCGTGCTCATCGGGTCGAGACCGCCTGCAAGAGCATCGCGGCTGGACGATCGCGTCTGGTTGTCCAGCACGGGGACCGCGATCAGCGCCAGCGCCACTGCGGCCGAGCCGAACAACAGCGTGACGCGCAATAAGCCGACGCCGGCGGCGCGAAAGCTGCGATCTGGCCGGATCGAGTCCCATTCCCTGTCGAGGCTCATGCAATCGCTCCCCGCGAACCCGCTTTGCCGCAATTTTTCACGACGAGATAAATCTTCCATTAACGCTGGCTAGATCAGACCGCGAAATGGCTTTGTATCACAACAGGTCGATGAGGAACTGGATTAGCGGCGCGTCGGCCGGCGGCATGGGATAGTCGCGCATCTGCTTTGGCCGCACCCATTTCAACGCCTGCCCTTCCCTGGGCTGCGCGATGCCGCGGAAGCGGCGGCAGACGAACAGGGGCATCAGGAGATGGAAATCATCATAGGAATGGCTGGCGAAGGTGAGCGGCGCCAGGCAAGGAATGTCGGTCTCGATGCCGATTTCTTCCTGCAGTTCGCGGATCAGGCATTGTTCCGGCGTCTCGCCTGGCTCTACCTTGCCGCCGGGAAATTCCCACAGGCCGGCAAGCTGTTTCCCCTCGGGCCGCTGCGCCAGAAGCACGCGGCCATCGGTATCGACCAGCGCGCACGCGGCGACCAGCAGCAGGCGTTTGCCGGTGATCTCGCTCATGCGCCCGGCGGCCGGCGATAGTGGTAGCGATAGACTTCGTCGAAACCCAGCGAGCGATAGAGCGCCAGCGCCGGCGCATTGCCGGCCTCGACCTGCAGCCAGGCTTCGCGAGCGCCACGCAGCCTCGCCCATTTCAGCGCCGACAGGATCAGGTTGCGGCCATGGCCCTGATTACGCGCCGACTTGGCGGTGGCGATCTCGAACAGGCCGGCAAGATCGCCGTCATGGACGCAGATCAGCACCGCCAGGGGATCGGCCCCTTCCTCGAGCGCAAACAGCCCGACTTCGGGTTGGATAGCGCCGATGATTTCCGAAAGACCGGGCCGCAGCGATGCATCCGAGCCGCTGACCTTGAGCGACGCGCCAAGAAAGCGGCTGATATCCTTCAGCGGAATCTGGTCCATGGCCGGCGCCAGTTGCGCGTCCGCCAGCGGCAGCCGCATCACCAGGGATTCGTCGAATGTGCTCCAGCCCTCATTGTCGAGATGCTTGGCCAAGTCCGGCCCCGACAGCGGCGAGATGCGGAAGGTCAGCGGCCTGCCATAGGCGTCGAAGCGCCGGCTGGCGCGGCCGATGCGCTCGGCAATGTGCTGGGTGTCGCCGGGATCGAGCGGGTTGACCGAGTTCAGCCGTTTGGCCGGATGACCGGCCGTCAGCCGCACCACCCAGGTGCCGTCATAATGGACGGCCGCAGCCGGCCAGGCGCGAAAACCCGCCGCCTCGTAGCGGCGCACGATGGCGAGCATGCTTGCCGGATGCCTGGAAGCCAACTCCATCAGCTCCGGTAATCGCCATTGATGGCGACATATTCCTTGGTGAGGTCGCAGGTCCACACCGTCGCCTTGCCGCGGCCGATACCGATATCGGCGCGGATGCGGATGTCGTCGCGCTTCATATAGGCCGAGGTCGCCTCCTCGGAGTAGCCCGGGTCGCGTTCGCCCTCATGCGCCAGACGGTTGTCGCCGAACCAGATCGACAGAAGGTCGCGATCGGCCGGCTCGCCGGCCTTGCCGACGGCCATGACGACGCGGCCCCAATTGGCGTCCTCGCCGGCAACCGCCGTCTTGACCAGCGGCGAATTGGCGATGGACAGCGCGATGCGCTTGGCCGAGCGCGCCGATTTGGCGCCGGTAACGGTGACTTCGACCTGCTTGCGGGCGCCCTCGCCGTCGCGCACCACTTGCAGCGCCAGCGATTTGAGCACCTTGCCCAGCGCCCGGCGGAAGGCGCCGAGACGCGCATCCTTGGGATCGCTGATGGCGGGCGCGCCGCGCTTGGCAGCGGCTCCGGTGGCGAACAACAGCAGCGTGTCGCTGGTCGAGGTGTCGCTGTCGACGGTGACGGCGTTGAAGGTCTTGGCCGTGCCGCGCGACAACAAGTCCTGCAGCACGGGGGCGGCGATCGGCGCATCGGTGGCAATGAAGGACAGCATAGTCGCCATATCGGGCGCGATCATGCCGGCGCCCTTGGAGATGCCATTGATGATGACGTCGGTGTCGCCGAGCTTGACCGTCGCTGTCGCCACTTTCGGATAGGTGTCGGTGGTCATGATGGCCTTTGCCGCCTCGGTCCACAGATCCGGCTTGCCGTCCTTGACCAGTCCGGCGAGCAAATGGCTGAATTTGGTGGTGTCGAGCGGCTCGCCGATTACCCCGGTAGAAGCGAGGAACACTTCGCCTGGCGTGCAGCCTGCGGCCTTGGCCGCGGTCTCGCCGGTCAGTTGGGTGGAGGCGCGGCCCTTCTTGCCGGTGAACGCGTTGGCGTTGCCGGAATTGACGACCAGCACCCGCGCCTTGCCGGCGCCAAGGTTCTCGCGGCAGAAGTCGACCGGCGCCGAGGGGCATTTCGACTTCGTGAACACGCCGGCAACCGCTGTGCCGGCATCGAAGACCATGGCCAAGAGGTCGGTACGGTTCTTGTACTTGATCCCGGCCTCGGCGGTGGCGATGCGCACGCCCTCGATGGCAGGCATTTTGGGATATTTCTTCGGCGCGAGCGGCGAAATCGTTGCGGACATTGGAGACCTCGGGCGAGGGAAAAACGCTGGGCGAAGGCCGGTTTGCCCGATAGCACGGCCCGGCGCAAGGGCGTTTTCTTGGCCGCCGCTGTCGGCAAGCCACCAGGGATTAAGCTTGCATTTCAAATCCGTTGGCGTCACCGGGGCCTCTGGCGTTATGATATCGGCCATGGGCAGGCTGGTGATCTTGGCGGTGGCGTTTATGGGGCTTTTGCTCCTGAGCGCCGATGCGCAGCCGGAACGGCGCGTGGCGCTGGTCATCGGCAATGGCACCTATGCCGAAGCCGGCACGCTCACCAATCCGGTCAACGATGCCCTCGATATTGCCGGCAAGCTGCGCTCGATCGGCTTCGACGTCATCGAGGGCAACGATCTCGGCAAGCGCGAACTCGAGCGCAAGATCGGCGAATTTTCCGATGCGCTGGAAGGCGCCGGGGTCGGGCTGTTCTATTATGCCGGCCACGGCCTGCAGGTCGAAGGGCGCAACTACATCGTCCCGGTCGACGCCCGGCTCGACATGCCGGTCAAGCTGCAGCTCGAAGCCGTGCCGATCGACGAAGTCCTCGACATCATGGAGCAGCAGACCAAGGTCAGCCTGGTGTTCCTCGATGCCTGCCGCAACAATCCCTTTGCCCGCAGCCTGAGCCGCACCGCCACCACGCGCTCGGCAACGGCGCTTGCCGGTCTGGCCCAGTTCGATTCGACGCGTGGCTCCTTCATCGCCTTCTCGACGGCGCCAGGCGCTGTCGCCATGGACGGCACCGGGCGCAATTCGCCGTTCGCCGCCGCCCTGCTGCGACACATGGCCGAGCCCGGCCAGAGCATCAACGACATGATGATCGCGGTGCGCCGCGACGTGGTCTCCGAAACGCGCGAGGGACAGCGCCCATGGGAACAGGGTTCGCTGCTCGAACGGTTTGAGTTTGTGCCCGGCGGCGAAACGGTTGCACAGCCGAAGCCCGCCGTCCCCCCGACGCCCGAAACAAAGGTTGCGGCACTCGAACGGTCTGTAGGGGACGACAAGACCGCAATCGAGAAATTCCTGCGCGACGACTATCTTGCGCCCGATGCCGCGGCGATCGGCGAGACCGTCAAGCGGCTCTATGCGCCTTCCGCCACCATCTTCGGCACGCGCTATGACAGCGACGCCGTCGTCAAGCTCAAGACGGACTGGTTCGCGCAATTTGCATCCTGGTCGTTCAGTCTCGAGCCCGGCAGCCTCAATGTGACGCCGCAGGGCGAGAACCGCGCCGAAGCCGTGTTCGCGATGAGCTACGACTATATGTCGAAAGACAAATCGGCGGCGCGCATGACCGGCAAGGCACGAGTCACGCTTGGGCTGGTGAAGAGCGACGGCCAGTGGCGGATCGCCTCGGAAACCTCGCAAGCGATGAACTGAAAATCCCCGCGCAGGGCGAACGTGAGGCCTGCTTCTACAAGCGCTGGAAACGGGCCGTTTCGTTTGCCTGCCAGCTCACCTATATTGCCGGCGAGATTGTTGGCCAGGATTGCCGGCGAGATTGTTGGCGAGGACAGACATGGGCGAGGATCCGGCGCGCAGATCGATC
Organism: Mesorhizobium sp. M0514; assembly: GCF_040321145.1. Classification (NCBI taxonomy): domain Bacteria; kingdom Pseudomonadati; phylum Pseudomonadota; class Alphaproteobacteria; order Hyphomicrobiales; family Phyllobacteriaceae; genus Mesorhizobium; species Mesorhizobium sp. M0514. Next base: position 4,717 of record NZ_JAMYQZ010000069.1, on the reverse strand, counting down.
GGGGCGCGGCGCAATCCAGACAGCGCCGAGGCCATTCTCGAGGCCGCGGAGGCGGTGCTGGTCGAGGCCGGCTATGCCGGCTTCTCCATAGAGGCCGTGGCGCGGCGGGCGCGCGCCGGCAAACCCACGATCTATCGCTGGTGGCCGAGCAAGGCGGCCCTGCTGCTGGAGGTCTACAAGCGGCAAAAGCGTGTCGACGTCCCCGATACCGGCAGTCTCGAAGACGACCTCGTCGGTTTCCTGAGGAACCTCTTCGCGCATTGGCGCGACACATCCTCGGGCAGCGTATTCCGCTCGCTGATCGCCGAGGCCCAGTCGGACGAAGCGGCGGCCGCGGCCCTGACTGGCTATGCCGATGGGCGCGTGTCCCACACCGCTCGGATCATCGAGCGCGCCAAGGCGCGCGGCGAGGTTGCGGCCGATATCGACGCAGCGCTGGTCGCCGACCTCATCGCTTCCTATGCCTGGAAACACCTTTTGACCAACCGGCTGGACGAAGATGAGGCGACAATCCTTGCCACTGTCCGCTATGTGATGTCAGGCATCTCCCGCAATTGAAAAGGGCGCCGAACGGCGCCCTTTGCATGTTTTCGGTGCCGGCCTTACTTGCCGGCTTCCATCGTGTCGACGGCCTTCTTCAGATTGGCGTCGGGGATTTCAACCTTTGCGGCGCCGCGCAGCTGCTTGACCAGTGCGAAATACTTGTCGCGGATCACCGCCTGCTTGGCCTGGTCCTTGACGTCGTCGAAGGCCGGCGGCTGTTTGGTGCGCTTGTCCTCGAGCTTGATGACATGCCAGCCGAATTGCGTTTGCACCGGCTCCTTGGTGTATTTGCCGATTTCGAGCGCAACTGCCGCCTTGTCGAATTCCGGCACCATCTGCCCCGGGCCGAACCAGCCGAGATCGCCGCCATTGGTCTTGCCCGAGGGATCGCTGGTATGCTCGTTGGCGAGCTTCTGGAAGTCGGCACCGCCATCGAGCTGCTTGATAATCGCCTCGGCCTCTTCCTTCGTCTTCACGAGGATGTGACGGGCATGAATCTCATTGACCGGCGGCGTGCTGGCGATTTCCTGGTCGTAGCGGGCGCGCACCTCGGCATCGGTAACCTTGTCGACGACGCCCTTCTCGACCATCTCGCCATGCAGCGCGCGCTGCTGCAGGAACGCCATGCGGCGCTGGAATTCGGGATCCTTGTCGAGCCCAGTAGCGACCGCCTGGGCGGCCATGACGCGGATTTCGATGGCCGCCGAAAGGGCGGCGGCGCGGCGCTGCTCGGGTGGCAACTGCGAGAACTGCTGCGACAGCTCGCCCTCGGCAAGCCCAAGGTCCGCCTCGGTCAGCTTCTGGCCATTGACGGTAGCGATAACGGCGTTCGGATCGACGGGGGCTGCCGCCGGCGCTGCTGCGGCATCGGCCGGGGCGGGAGCGGCTTCCTGGGCCATCAGCGGAGACAGCGACAGGGCCGACAGGCCGAAAGCCAAGCCAAGGCTGGCGAGCGACGCACGGCGAAACAGTAAGGACATCAAGATTAACTCCAAGGGGGGATTGGTAGGGCTTGCAGATCAGCCGGATTGTGGCGGCATTTGGCGCTGCCCATAGGGCTAACGCGGCGTTGACATCAGTTGAGCCCCCTCTTATCTGTCCAACGACTTTGCGTCCAGAACCGTTTTCCGGGCGCTTTTTGTGTTTGTCCGCGTTTCACGCGGAATTGATGGGGCCGGCCGGCGCTCATCTCAAAATTGAGAATTCTATCGAAAGGACCATCGGATGGTCAGTCTCGGCGGTCTCGCCCGTAAGGTTTTCGGTTCCTCCAACGATCGTCGCGTAAAATCGACCCGGCCGCGTGTCGAGGCGATCAACACCATGGAAAACGAGATGCGGGCGCTGTCCGACGCCGAGCTTCAGGCCCGCACGGAAAAATTCCGCCAGGATATCGCGAACGGCGCTACGCTCGATGACCTCCTGGTGCCGGCCTTCGCCACCGTCCGCGAGGCATCCCGCCGCGTGCTCGGCATGCGCCCTTTCGACGTGCAGCTGATCGGCGGCATGGTGCTGCACAATGGCGGCATCGCCGAAATGCGTACCGGCGAGGGCAAGACCCTGGTCGCCACCCTGCCCGTTTATCTCAACGCGCTTGCCGGCAAGGGCGTCCATGTCGTCACCGTCAACGACTATCTCGCCACCCGCGACTCCGAATGGATGGGCCGCGTCTACAAATTCCTCGGCCTCTCGGTCGGCGTCATCGTCCATGGCCTGTCCGACGAGGAACGCCGCGTCGCCTACGCGTCCGATGTTACCTATGCCACCAACAACGAGCTCGGCTTCGACTATCTGCGCGACAACATGAAGTATGAGCGCGCGCAGATGGTGCAGCGCGGCCACAATTACGCGATCGTCGACGAAGTCGATTCCATCCTGGTCGACGAGGCGCGCACGCCGCTGATCATTTCCGGTCCGCTCGAGGACCGTTCGGAAATGTACAACACCATCGATGCCTTCATGCTGCAGCTCGGCCCGGCCGACTACGAGATCGACGAGAAGCAGAAGACCTCGATCTTCACCGAAGAAGGCACCGAGAAGCTGGAAAACCTGCTGCGCGCGGCCGGCCTGCTCAAGGGCGAGTCGCTCTATGACGTCGAGAACGTCGCCATCGTCCACCACGTCAACAACGCGCTGAAGGCGCACCGGCTGTTCCAGAAGGACAAGGACTACATCGTCCGCAACGACGAGATCGTCATCATCGACGAATTCACCGGCCGCATGATGCCGGGGCGCCGCTATTCGGAAGGCCTGCACCAGGCGCTCGAAGCCAAGGAGCATGTGGCGATCCAGCCGGAAAACCAGACGCTGGCATCCGTCACCTTCCAGAACTATTTCCGCCTCTACAAGAAGCTGTCCGGCATGACCGGCACGGCGCTGACCGAGGCCGAGGAGTTCGGCAACATTTACGGCCTCGAAGTCACCGAGATCCCGACCAATCTGCCGGTCATCCGCAAGGACGAGGACGACGAGGTCTACCGGACGGTCGAGGAGAAGTACAAGGCGATCGTCAAGGAGATCAAGGAAGCGCGCGCCAAGGGCCAGCCGACGCTGGTCGGCACCACTTCGATCGAAAAATCCGAGCAGCTGGCCGAGCGCCTGCGCAAGGAAGGGTTCAAGGATTTCGAGGTGCTGAACGCCCGCCATCACGAGCGCGAAGCGGCCATCGTCGCCCAGGCCGGCAAGCCCGGCGCCATCACCATCGCGACCAACATGGCGGGACGCGGCACCGACATCAAGCTCGGCGGCAACGCCGAGATGCGCATCGAGGACGAACTGGGCGACATGCCTGCTGGTCCCGAGCGCGAGGCGCGCGAAAAGGAAATCATTGCCGATGTCGAGCGCCTGAAGGAAAAGGCGCTAGCCGCCGGCGGCCTCTACGTGCTCGCCACCGAGCGCCATGAATCGCGCCGCATCGACAACCAGCTCCGCGGCCGCTCCGGCCGCCAGGGCGACCCCGGCCGTTCGAAATTCTTCCTGTCGCTGCAGGACGATCTGATGCGCATCTTCGGCTCCGAGCGCATGGACGGCATGCTGCAGAAGCTTGGCCTCAAGGAAGACGAGGCCATCATCCATCCGTGGATCAACAAGGCGCTGGAAAAGGCGCAGAAGAAGGTCGAAGCGCGCAACTTCGATATCCGCAAGAACCTGTTGAAATACGACGACGTCTCGAACGACCAGCGCAAGGTGGTGTTCGAGCAGCGCATCGAATTGATGGACGGCGAAGGCCTGTCCGAGACGATCGCCGAGATGCGGGAAGGCGTCATCGAGGAGATCGTCACCAAGAACATCCCCGAAAACGCCTATGCCGAGCAGTGGAACGTCGCCGGCCTCAAGGCCGAGGTCGCCGAATTCCTCAATCTCGACCTGCCAGTCGAGGACTGGGTCAAGGAAGAAGGCATCGCCGAGGACGACATCCGCGAGCGCCTGACCAAGGCCGCCGACGCCGCCGCCAAGGAGCGCGCCGAGCGCTTCGGCCCAGACGTGATGAGCTATGTCGAACGCTCGGTGGTGTTGCAGACGCTCGATCATCTGTGGCGCGAGCACATCGTCAACCTCGACCATCTGCGTTCGGTCGTCGGCTTCCGCGGCTACGCCCAGCGCGATCCGCTGCAGGAATACAAGAGCGAGGCGTTCGAGCTGTTCCAGGCGCTGCTCGGCAATCTGCGCCAGGCCGTCACCGCGCAATTGATGCGCGTCGAACTGGTCCGCCAGGCCGCCGAAGCACCGCCGCCCGAAGCGCCTGAAATGTTCGGCAGCCACATTGACGGCACCACGGGCGAGGACGATTTCGAGGGCGGCGAGACCGCACTTCTGGTCCGCCAGGAGAGCAACGCCATCGTCGCTCCCGAAGACCGCGATCCGAACAACCAGGCGACCTGGGGCAAGATCGGCCGCAACGAAGCCTGCCCCTGCGGCTCCGGCAAGAAATACAAGCACTGCCACGGCGCGTTTGCTTGATCATTGGGTCGGCGGGACAGCACCCCCCTCTGGCTTGCCGGCCATCTCCCCTCAAGGGGGGAGATCAGCAGTTGCGGCGCTCTGACTTCTTTCAACTTCGACAATTGGCGAAAGCCGCGATGACAGCCAATCTCCCCCCCTTGAGGGCATAGGCGCTAAGATAGGTATTGCCCTGCGGAATCGGGTGTGATTCTACACTGCGATGACACACGAATCG
>NZ_JAMYQZ010000068.1:0-33387 GCF_040321145.1 Mesorhizobium sp. M0514 | reverse complement strand
ACCCTCCCCCTCATGGGGAGGGTCGGCGCGCAGCGCCGGGGTGGGGGCAGCGCCGGCGTCGGTGGTTGCACCTGCATCGGCTACGCGGTCTGCACTATCGGTTTCGTCAGCGCTGTCACCCCCACCCGCGTCGCTTCGCGCCGCGACCTCCCCCATCGAGGGGGAGGTAAAAGCGTCGGCGCTTTCGGTGACAGTGTCGTCAGCCTCTGCAACGGCCGGAGCGTGTTCTTGCGCTGCAGGCTCTGCAGTTGTTTCGTCGATGGCTGGGACCTCGGCGGTGGCTTCAACGGCCGCAGTTGGCTCCGAACCCTCGGGAGGCGCGCCCGGCTGAGCGTCCGCAGCAACAGCCTCCGCTGCGGCTTCGGCGACGGGCTGCTCAGCCGCAGGCTCAGCGGCGGCAACCGCATCCGGCTCCGATCCAACGGCCGGCGCTTCAGCGACGGCTTCACTTGCAGCGGCTTCCGCCGCCTTGGCCTGTTCAGCTTTTGCAGCCGCGTCCGCAGCCAGCTTGGCGGCAGCCGCTTCCCGCGCCGCGTTGTCCTGTGCTTCCAGCCGCGCCTTGACCTCTGCCGGCGGCTTCGGCTCGGCGCGATAGCCGAGACCTTTCAGGATCTCTTCCATGTCGTCGGCGGTGGCGCCGAGGATGGACATCATCGGCGGCGTCACCATGAAGGACTGGCCGTCATAGGCGCCGTCCGGGCGCTGTCCCAGACCGGGCTTCCAGTTGGTCGCAGGCCGGATCAGGTCGGCCAGCCGTTCCAGAATGTCGATGCGCACGGCGCGGCGGCCGAGATTACGGTAGCCGGCGAGCTTGTAGAAGCTCTTGTCGAAAGCCGGATCGATGACCACCGAGGTGCGGCCGGAGGCCAGCGCGTGCACGACGTCGCCAAAGCCGGGCTTGTCCTTGCCGTCGTTCTTCAGCGCCCACAAAAGCGTGATCAGTCCGGCGGGCGCCGGCTTGATCAGCGCCGGCACGAAGACGTGGTAGGCGCCGAAGCGCACACCGAGCCGGCGCAAGGCGGCGCGACCCTCCTGGTCGAGCGACTTCATTTCCTCGGCGATGTCGCGGCGGTTGATGAGGCCGAAATGCTCGACGAGTTGGAAGGCGATGCCACGGCCGATGCCGGCGATCTGCTCGGCATTCTTCAAGTCGACCAACGGCTTCAGCAAGGATTCGATCTGGAAATTGACGAAGCGCTCGGCGCGCGCGGCGACCTTGTCGCGGGCGGGACCGGTCAACTGCTCGTCGGCCAAAAGCACCAGGCGCGGCTTCAGCGCGTCTTCGCCGGCAACCAGCGTGCCGATCGGCGCGCCGATCCAGCGCAGCGTGCCGTCGGAGCCGAGCGCAAGGTCGCCATTGGCGCAGGCGCCGAAGCGTTCGGCACGTGCCTCGAACTCGGCGGCCAGCGCTTTTTGCGCTGCCGTACGCACGGCCTTGGCGTCTTCGCCGCCGGCGCTCTGATCGGCGGTGAAGCGGAACCCTTGCAACTCGCCGACATGATGGCCTTCGACAAGGACGGTTCCGGTAGGACTGATTTCGGCTTCAGGCATTGTATTTTCTCTAAGGCGCCGCATGAGGACGGAAGTCCTGCGGTCTACAAACCGTTTCGTCAACCGCTCATGCAGCGCATCCGACAATCTGTCTTCGATTTCGCGCGTCTTTTCCCGCCAGTGTGCCTGATCGGCCAGCCAGCCCGGCCGGTTGGACACGAATGTCCAGGTGCGGATCTGCGCAATGCGGTGCGACAGCGTGTCGATGTCCCCCTCGGTCGTATCGGCGCGGCGCACCTGCTCGGCCATGTAGTTCTCGTCGACATGGCCGTGTTTGGCGAGGTCGGTGTAGATAGAAGCGATCAGGTCGGAGTGCTGGGCCGGCGCGATCTTGCGGTAGTCCGGCAACGCGCAGGCTTCCCACAGCAGCGCCACGCGCTTGGCATTGGTAGCCAGCGCGCGGATGTCCTCGTCGCGGGAGAGATGTTCGAGCGCCTGCGCATCGACCGCCGGCAGCGCCCGCGTCAGGCCTTCGACCGGCGCGTTGGTTTCGATCGAGCGCTTCAGCGCGTCGAGGCTGGCGAAGTCGAAATGCGCGGTGCGCCATTGCAGCACCTTCACCGGATCGAACTCGTGCCCCTCGATGCGCTTGACCAGTTCCTCGTCCAGCGGATCGACCTGGCCGGTGACGCCGAAGGTGCCGTCGCGCAGATGCCGGCCGGCGCGGCCGGCGATCTGGCCGAGCTCGGCCGCCGTCAGGTTGCGGTACTGGTAGCCGTCGAATTTGCGGTTCTGGGCGAAGGCGACATGATCGAGATCAAGGTTGAGGCCCATGCCGATGGCGTCGGTGGCGACGAGATAGTCGACGTCGCCTGCCTGGAACATTGCCACCTGGGCGTTGCGGGTGCGGGGCGACAGCGCGCCGAGCACGACCGCCGCTCCTCCTTGCTGGCGGCGGATCAGCTCAGCGATGGCATAGACCTCGTCGGCGGAGAAGGCGACGATGGCCGTACGCCGCGGCAGGCGGGTCAATTTCTTCGAACCGGCATAGGCCAGGTGCGACAGGCGAGGGCGCGTCACCACCGAGACGCCTCTCAGCAGCTTTTGCAGGATGCCATGCATGGTGGCCGCGCCGAGCAGCAGCGTTTCCTGGCGGCCGCGTAGGTGCAGGATACGGTCGGTGAAGATGTGGCCGCGCTCGAGGTCGCCGGCGAGCTGCACCTCGTCGATGGCGACGAAGGCAACGTCGGTCTCGCGCGGCATGGCTTCGACGGTGCAGACCGAATATTTCGCGCCGGGCGGCTGGATTTTTTCCTCGCCGGTGATGAGCGCCACCTTGTGGGCGCCGACCTTTTCGCAGACGCGGGCATAGACCTCGCGCGCCAGAAGGCGGAGCGGCAGGCCGATAATGCCGCTCTCATGCGCCACCATGCGCTCGATGGCGAGATGGGTCTTGCCGGTGTTGGTCGGACCCAGCACGGCAGTCACGTCGCGGCCCGACAGGATCAGCGGCTCGGTGTGTTTCGGCTGGATGTTCATCGGCCTGGAGATGAGGCTTTCTGCATCGTGTTGTCGGGAGCGCGCCTCGCGTGGCGCGTATGACAGGCGACACATAGGGATTTCAGGCGCGAAGCGAAAGCGGAATGTTCCGGCCGGCAATCCCACGGTTCGTCTTTGAGGTCTCAATTAACAGTTGGAACGAGTCTGGAACGAATCGGCGACGAATCAGTGACTCCGGTAGATTCAGCTTTTGTTCACGGCTACATGTGGATTTTGCGAGCCTGAGTCTCACCATATGCTGAATCGCGGAAACTGGCCCGATTCCTGCAAGGCGACCATTGGCGTTAACCTTTGACGGCGGGGCATCGTCGTGATCCGATACGCCTCGGCCAACATTATGAAATTGTTGAATTTTCTTAATCGGCCTTAACCATTTGCCGGTGATTTTCGGCCTTGGTCGTTAACGTTGCGCTCAAAGCCGGAACGAATCGGCTATGAATCAGCGATGGCGGGATTTTCCTGGTTTGTTCACCCCAACATGTTGTGTTATCCACAGCTTGTCCACCGAGAATTCACAGCTTGCGAACCGGGTTTTGCACAGGGCGCCTGGAAATCGTTAATCTTTGCATGCCGGAACGGGTCAATGTCTAGCGCGCAGCCCGGGAACATCGCCGGCCGGCGATGAAAAAACGGGCCATAAGCCGGCCCGTCCTACCGGGCGAAATGCTGTCGTTCAGGCGAAATACTGGCCGCCATTGGCTGTGATGGTCGAACCGGTGATGAAGCCGGCGTCTTCGGAAGCGAGGAAGACGACGCAACGCGCGATCTCTTCCGGTTCGCCGAGGCGGCCGACCGGAATCTGCGGGATGATGCGTTCATTCAGCACCTTCTCGTCGATCGCCTTGACCATCTCGGTGGCGATGTAGCCGGGGCAGATGACATTGACTGTGATGCCCGCGCGCGCGCCCTCCTGCGCCAGCGCCTTCGAGAAGCCGATGTCGCCGGCCTTTGCGGCGGAATAGTTGACCTGGCCGGCCTGGCCTTTCTGGCCGTTGATGGAGGAAATGGTGATGACGCGGCCGAATTTGCGGTCGCGCATGCCGCCCCACAGCGGATGCGTCATGTTGAAGACCCCAGACAGATTGGTGTCGATGACTTCCTTCCACTGCTCGCGCGTCAGCTTGTGGAACATGGCGTCGCGGGTAATGCCGGCATTGTTGACCAGCACCGAGACCGGGCCGAGATCGGCCTCGACCTGTTTGATTCCGGCGGCACAGGCGTCGTAGTCGGCGACCGACCATTTGTAGGCCTTGATGCCGGTTTGTGCGCTGAACTTCCCCGCTGCCTCGTCATTGCCGGCATAGTTGGCTGCAACGGTGTAACCGGCATTCTTCAGGCCGATCGATATGGCGGCGCCGATGCCGCGCGATCCACCGGTGACGAGCGCTACTTTGGTCATTGAAAGTTCTTCCTCCCTTTGGTCGGAAGAAGGGAATAGGGAGTAGGGAGTAGCGAGTAGGGATCTATATCCCGCCGCGCTGCTCCTTCTTCCCCATTCACTACTCCCTATTCACTACTCACTTCTCTTTCACAGCGCTTCCACGCACAGAGCGACGCCCATGCCGCCGCCGATGCACAGCGTGGCAAGGCCCTTCTTGGCGCCGCGGCGGCGCATCTCGAAAACCAGCGTGTTGAAGACGCGGGCGCCCGACGCGCCGATCGGATGGCCGATGGCGATGGCGCCGCCATTGACGTTGACGATCGACGTATCCCAGCCCATGCCCTTGTTGACGGCGCAGGCCTGCGCGGCGAAGGCTTCATTGGCCTCGACAAGGTCGAGGTCCTTGACCGACCAGCCGGCCTTCTCGAGCGCCCGCTTCGAGGCGGGAATAGGTCCGGTGCCCATGATCGCCGGATCGACGCCGGCCGTCGCCCATGAGGCGATGCGCACCAGCGGGGTGATGCCGCGCCTTGTGGCTTCAGCCTCGCTCATCAGCAGCGCGCCGGCGGCGCCGTCATTGATGCCCGACGCGTTGGCGGCGGTCACGGTGCCGTCCTTGTCGAAAGCCGGCTTCAGCTTGGACATGGCGTCGATGGTGGCGCCGTGGCGGATGTACTCGTCCTGGTCGACGACAGTGTCGCCCTTCCTGCCCTTGATCGTGAAGGCGACGATCTCGTCCTTGAACTTGCCGGCCTTCTGCGCGGCCTCGGCCTTGTTTTGCGAGGCCAGCGCAAACTGGTCCTGGTCGTCGCGGGTGATCTGGAACTGGCGGGCGACGTTCTCGGCGGTGTTGCCCATGTGGTAGCCGTTGAAGGCGTCCCACAACCCGTCCTTGATCATGGTATCGATCATCTTGTAGTCGCCCATCTTGACGCCGGCGCGCAGGTGCTCGGCGTGCGGCGACAGCGACATCGATTCCTGGCCGCCGGCGATGATCACAGTGGCGTCGCCGGCGGCGATCTGCTGCATGCCGAGCGCGATGGCGCGCAGGCCAGAGCCGCAAACCTGGTTGAGCCCCCAGGCGGTGGTCTCCTTGGGCAGGCCGGCATTGATCGACGCCTGGCGGGCGGGGTTCTGGCCCTGCGCGGCGGTCAGCACCTGGCCGAGAATGACCTCGTCGACTTCACCCGGCTCGACGCCGGCGCGCGCCAAAAGCTCCCTGATGACGACGGCGCCAAGTTCATGCGCCGGGGTGGCGGCGAAGGCGCCGTTGAAAGAGCCGACAGCCGTGCGTGCGGCGCTGGCAACGACGATTGAATTGGAAGCGGACATTTTTCTCTCCAGACCTCGAGGTGTCGTGTTCTTGGGGGCTTGTTGGGACTTTTCTTGCCCGTTCCACACCCCAAGTCAAACCGGAAATGGGCATGCCGGCCAAGCGCCGCAAGCAGGGCGTGAGCGGCCGGCGGGATCGCCCAACCTTTGCTGCGCAGCATAATTGGCCGGCCATGCAGCAATAAATGATGCCGCACTGCACAAAGCGCTTGGAATTATAGAGCTTTTGCGCATATCCTTAAAAATGGCGCAATCGTTACCGGCGGCTTACTCAGGCGCGCCGGTGTCCCGGGAGGATGCTGATGGCCGCGAAAGACGACCCTATCATTATCAAGAAATATGCCAATCGCCGGCTCTACAATACCGGCACCAGCACCTATGTGACGCTCGAGGATCTGGCCGAGATGGTCAAGAAGGGCGAGGAGTTCACCGTCCAGGACGCCAAGACCGGTGACGACATTACCCATCCGGTGCTGACGCAGATCATCTTCGAACTGGAGAACAAGGATGGGCAGAACATGCTGCCGATCCCGTTCCTGCGCCAGTTGATCGCTTTCTATGGCGACCAGATGCAGCAGATCGTGCCGAGCTTCCTCGAACAGTCGATGATGGCCTTCTCCAAGGAACAGGAGCGGTTCCGCGAGCAGATGAAGGGCGCGATCGGCAAGTCGCCGCTGGATGTAATGAAGATCGCCACTCCGATCAAGGCGCTGGAAGAGCAGACACGCCGCAACATGGAAATGTTCCAGAACGCGATGCGCCTGTTCACGCCCTTCCCGACCGCCGCCACAAATGCTGCGGCCGCGGCTGCACCCGAGCCGGCCCGCAAGGATGTCCCGGAAAAGAGCGGCGACGACCTTCAGGAACTGAAGCAACAGATCGCCGCCATGCAGCGCAAGCTTGACACCATGTCGTAAGCGACCGCCGCATGGTCGACCGCCCTCAGTTGGTCGAGGCGGCTGTCACGGGTCGATTTTCAGCTGCCACGGTTCCCAGATATCGTCGGGCTGGCCGTCGAGCGAGCGGTAGAAGGCTTTGGCCGGCGAGTTGGATTTCAGCACCGTCCATTTGATGGCGGAGGCGCCAATGCTCAAAGCGTGTTGGCGAAGCTGTTCAACAAGCGCATGGCCGACCCCCATGCCGCGCGTCGCTTCAGTGACGTAGAGTTCCTTCAGCCAGACAACCGGCTTCAGGTCGTAGGTCCAGGGGATGAGGTAGTGGACGGCGATGCCGACGATCACGCCCTCTCGCTCCGCCACCAACACGCCGAACCGGGGCGATGGCCCCAGCCCGTGCTCGATGAGGTTCGCTTCGGTGACGCGAAGCTTGTCGTCATAACCCTCGAAGACGGCTAGCGCCCGCATGAGGGCGAGCACCGCACCGACATCCTGGCGCTCGAATGGACGAATTCTAACCATCGCCTTCTGCATGCTTGCTCAGTCTTCAAGGCCGACCATATCGCGTGGCCTCACGCGTGCAAGACACCGGGCTCCTTGCCTGAAGCGAAAGGAAGGTCCTCGTCCTGCCAACCGGTTATGCCGCCGATCATGATCTTCACGGGACGACCGAGGCTGGCCAGCTTGAAGGCCGCCTGATCCGCGCCATTGCAATGCGGTCCCGCGCAATAGACGACGAACAGCGTCCTTTCGGGCCATTGCACCATCCGCCCGGCCGATATTTCGCGGTGGGGCAGATGCAGCGCGCCCGGCACATGGCGGCGTCCATAGGCTTCCGGCGAACCGACCACATGCAGGAGAACAAAGTCCGGCTCCCCGGCACGCAGTGCGGCGGCGACGTCGGAACAGTCGGTCTCGACGGAAAGCCGGCGCAGAAAATGGTCGCGGGCGATATCCGGCGATGCCGCCGGAATGTCTGTCACGTGGCTCATCCTCGTATCTCCATTGCTGATGCGACGGAGAGATAAGACAGGAAGCAGGGCGATTGCAGCTGGCAGCTTTGCCATATATCGTCAAGATCATGCCATCCTCTGCGAATCCGCGCCCTGCCAACCCTCTTGTCGTTGCCGTTGCCTATGACGGGCTGTGCACGTTCGAGTTTGGCGTGGCGGTTGAGATCTTCGCCTTGCCCCGGCCGGAAATGGGTGAGGATTGGTACCGTTTTGCCGTTGCCGGGATCGATGGCGGTGAAATGCGCGCGCTGGGCGGCGTGCGTATTGTTGCCGACGGCGGGATCGATCTGATCGGCCAGGCCGGCACGGTGATCGTACCGGGATGGCGCGGAACGGAGGCTCCGGTGCCGCCGGCGCTGATCGAGGCGCTGCGGAAGGCGAGCGAGCGCGGCGCTCGCATTCTTTCGATCTGTTCGGGCGTGTTCGTGCTTGCGGCGGCCGGCCTGCTTGCGGGCAAAAGAGCGACCACGCACTGGCGCTACAGCGAGAAGCTGACGGAGATGTACCCCGACATCACCGTGATTCCGGACGTTTTGTACATCGATGAGGGCAATGTGCTGACATCGGCAGGCAGTGCCGCGGGCATCGACCTCTGCCTGCATCTGGTCCGGCGCGACTTCGGCACCAAGGCGGCAAACATGGTGGCGCGTCGCCTGGTGGTGCCGCCGCATCGCGACGGCGGCCAGGCGCAGTATGTCGAGAGCTCCGTTCCCGAGCCGCACGAACGCAGCCGGCTTGGACCGTTGATCGACAGGATGCGCGCCGATATTTCTGCCGACTATCCCGTCGCCATCTTGGCCGAGCTTGCCGGGATGAGCGAGCGGACATTCCTGCGCCGGTTCGCGGCCGCGACCGGCGTCACGCCGGCGCGCTGGCTGCTGTCGGAACGGCTTTCGCGGGCGCGCACGCTGCTGGAAGACACCGCCATGCCGATCGAACGGATTGCCGAGACCGCCGGCTTTGGCGCGGCAGGCACGCTGCGGCATCATTTTCGTCAGCAGTTCGCCACGACGCCCGTCGCGTACCGTGCGCGGTTCGGGAACACGGCCAGGTCGGCTTAGGTCACGCGTCCCTCATAGCGGCCACGCGGCCTGATGATGCTGCCGCTAATGATCTGTTCGACCATATGCGCGGCCCAGCCGACACTGCGTCCGAGCGCAAACAGCTGGAACGGTGCATCGCGCGGCAAGCCAAGGCCGCGCGTTAGTGTGGCCAGGGCGAAGTCGATGTTGGGCTGGGCACCGACCGCCGCCATGGCGGCTTTTTGCAGCTGTTGCAGCGTCTCGTCGACAGGGATGACTGCCAGAAGTGCGGTGGCACGGGGATCGCCGTCGGGATAGAGCGGATGGCCGAACGCCGGCAAGGGCCGATCATGGCCGAGCCAGCGCCGGATCGCCGCATCCGCGCCGTGGGCTGCTGCATCTTCAGCCAGTTGCATCACCGCTTCGCCGGCACCACCGTGGCGCGGGCCGGACAGCGTTGCCAGGCCGGCCAGGAGGCATGCGGCAGGCGAGGCGCCTGTGGACGCTGCGACGCGGGCGGCGAAGGTCGATGCGTTGAGTTCATGATCGGCGAGCAGGACGAGGGCGCAGCGGATCGCTTCCGCGCCGGCATCATCCACCGACCAGCCCTGCGCCAGGCGCTTATGGACGGGCGCTGTGCCGGTTTCGGCGCCCAGCGACTGCGCCAGCGCTCCGACTGTGCGCGCGGCCTCGGTGCACAGCGAGGCGGCGCTGCGTCCTAGCGAAGGCCGCCCGTGGCCTGCAAGCATGGCAAGCTGCGCAAAGGCCGAGGCGCGGCCGACTGGATGAGGCGCTTCAGATGACGGAGCTTTGAAAGCCACCGGTTCAGGCGAGGCCCAGAGCACAGCTGCGGTTTCCTCCAGCGTCGCCGCTTTGGAGAGCGCAACGGCGTCTTGCCCTCGATAGATCAGTCGACCGTGCAGCACAGTCGAAATCGCGGTGACAATCGAGGGTTCGCCCCAGGCAATCGCACTTTCGGCGATGGCCGACGGACTGCGGCCGCGCGCCCGGCGGGTCGCCAGTGCGGCGATGTCGTCGGCGCGGTACTGGCTGCGGCGCGGGTCGCTCTCATCCGGCCGCATGCCGATGCGGCCACGGCTGACATAGGCGTAGAGCGTCTGCGGCCGGACCTTGAGCCTTTCCAGCGCCTCTTCCCGCGACAGCCATTCGGACATTTTCAGCCCATACATTGATTATATTGATCAAGATTGATCGAGGCGCAGCCTAACCCTTATCTCCCATGCAGAAAAGCTGCAAGGAGATGAGATATGGCGAACGGGCTCGATGATGTGGTGGCGGCGGAGACCGTGCTCTCCGATGTCGATGGCCTTGGCGGCCGCCTGACGATCCGCGGTCATTCGCTGCCGGAATTGGCGGGACGCTGGCGCTATGCGCAAGTGGTTCGCCTGTTGCTCGACGGCTTCTTCGACGGCCTTCCCGGCGATGCCGAACTGGCAGCGAGGCTGGGCAAGGCTCGCGTCGAGGTGTTCGAGCGGCTTGCGCCCTCGCTGCCGCTGCTCGCACCGCTTGAGATCTATAGCGCCATGCGCGCCGGCATGGCGCTGCTGCCGGATGGCGAGACGCTGACGGACGCCTTGCGGCTGATCGCGGCGCCCGCCGTGCTGACGCCGGCTCTGCTGCGGCTGGCGCGCGGCGAGCAGCCGACCGCACCTGACGCCAAGGCCGATCATGCCGCCGACATGCTGAGGATGCTCGAGGGATCCGTCCCGTCGCCGGCGCTGGCAAGGGCACTCGACACCTATCTGGTGACCGTGTGCGATCACGGCCTCAACGCCTCGACCTTTGCCACCCGCGTCGTCGCATCGACGCTGGCAGGGCTGACATCGTCGGTGCTGGCCGGGCTCGGCGCGCTCAAGGGGCCGCTGCACGGCGGCGCGCCCGGCCCGGTGATCGAGATGCTCGATGCAATCCAGGCGCATGGCGACGCGGCCGGTTGGCTGCGCGAGAAGGTCGCGCATGGCGAGCGCATCATGGGTTTCGGCCATCGTATCTACCGCGTGCGCGATCCGCGCGCCGATGTACTGAAAGCCGTCGTGCGGCAGCTCGGCAGCGAGGGTGAAGCCGGCCGCCGCCTGGCCTTCGCCGAACAGGTCGAGCACACGGCGCTCGAAGTGCTGCGGATCGCCAAGCCGCAGCGCTCGCTGCAGACCAACGTCGAGTTTTACACAGCGCTTGTGCTTGAGGCGGCTGGCTTTCCGCCACAGGCGTTCAGCAATGTCTTTGCCGCCGGACGTGTCGCCGGCTGGATCGCGCATGCGCGCGAACAGCAGACGACGGGGCGGCTGATCCGTCCACAGTCGCGCTATGTCGGGCCGGTGCCGAAGCTTGTCGCTTGAGGTTTTTGCGAAGAGGACCCCACCCTAGCTTGCCGGGGCGAGCCACGGGTCTCGCCCGTCCTTCGGACCCCCACAAGGGGGGAGGGAAGCTGCCGCGCGCCGCCGAAACGTCGGTGGTTTGCTGAGATCAGCGTCTACCAAGTCTCCCTCCCCCTTGTGGGGAGGGATCAAGGGTGGGGGTATTCGTAGGGCCAAGACCTGGGCGTGGAGGACCATTCCCCATGACCAAAATTTCATGTGATCACGCGACCGTGTTCGTGTTCTTGCCTTGGTCATCGCTTATATGCTGCACTGCAATATAAGTCCGCTGCCGTCGAACCCGCCCGATTTCCGGGCGGAATGAGGCAGCAGCGACCAAACCGAACAGGAACGCCATGACCAAAAACGGCAAGGCGGAGGAAACGAAGAAGATCAACATCGCGCTGCAGGGCGGCGGCTCGCACGGGGCTTTCTCCTGGGGCGTACTCGACCGGCTGCTGGAGGATGGCAGGCTCGACATTTCAGCCGTGTCCGGCACCAGCGCCGGCGCGATGAATGCGGTGGCGCTGGCCGATGGTTTTGTGCGCGGCGGCGTCGAGGGTGCACGGCAAAAGCTCGACGACTTCTGGCGCGCGGTGGCGGCCAAGGGCCGCTTCAGCCCGGTGCAGCGCATGCCGTGGGACGTCGCCTGGGGCAACTGGTCGATCGAGAACACGCCCGGCTATTTCTTCTTCGACACCATGTCCCGAGTGTTTTCGCCCTATGTCGCCAATCCCCTGGGCTTGAACCCGCTGCGCGACGTGGTCGAGCAGGAGATCGATTTCAAAAATGTTCACGCCTGCAAGTCGATGGAGCTGTTCATTTCGGCGACCAATGTCGAGACCGGCCAGCTGCGCGTCTTTTCCGATGGTGAGATCGACCTCGACACGGTGATGGCCTCGGCCTGCCTGCCGCAATTGTTCCGCGCCGTCGAGATCAAGGGCGTGCCCTATTGGGATGGCGGCTATGGTCGGCAATCCGGCGCTGTTCCCGTTCTTCAAGACGGCGGCGACCGAGGATGTGCTTTTGGTGCAGATCAATCCGGTGGTGCGCGAAGGCACGCCGAAAAGCGCCAACGAAATCCAGAACCGCATCGACGAGATCACCTTCAATGCCGGGCTGCTGAACGAATTCCGCTCGATCGCCTTCGTCAAGGAACTGATCGCCGCCGGCCGGCTGCCGCCTGGCGAATACCGCGACATCCGCATGCACCGCATCGATGCCGACGAGGCGTTCAAGGATCTGTCGGCGTCATCCAAGGTCAACGCCGAATGGGCTTTTTTGACCTATTTGCGCGACCTTGGCCGCATAGCGGCGAGCGACTGGCTGGAGGAGAATTACGACGCCGTCGGCAAGCGGCCGACGCTCGATCTTTCCGGCGAACTCGATGACGGCTTCAAACCGGTGCACGGGCCGGCACCGGGACGGCGGGTGAAGGAATTTCTCGCCGCCCGCAAAAAGCCGGACGCGGAACGCCGGCGGGCCTGAGTCCGCCCGGATCGATCAAGACGATCAGCGAAGTGATCGGAAAATCGGAGTAGCGCCGATGACTTTCCGTCCCGGAACAACCGTTGCGTGTGACGGTATACAAAATCATACTGACGCCTGCTGCCATTCACTGAGTGGCTACGCAGGTCGCGCCCACATTTGAGCGTCAAGGCACAGGAGAATGTCAGTGCTCAAAACGCCTTGAAAACAAAGCGCCTCCAACACCCGTATGGTTCCGAGACTGTGGTTCTGTCGCCTGACGGGGCGCTGACAAAACCGTTTCCCGTTGGCCACACTACATCGCCTGGCACAATGTTCCTGCAACTTTTCGACTGTATCGCGATGCAACTTTGATGTAGAAGCGCGGCTTGGCCGTTCACGGCAAATTGAACACGGCCTGGCGCGCACCCATATCGGCGACGCGCCCGAGTTGGAAGACACGGTAGCTGTTAGACGACGGACACCCTGTTGGATAACGACTTGGCCGAACCCCGCAGTGGAAAAACAATGATGCCGAAGATCAGGTTTCACAAGCTTGCCGCTATTGTCGTGCTCATCGGCTTCGCCGGCTGGATGGGAACAGGCGCGTTCTCGTCCGTCGGCAGCGCCGCTGTCGAAGGTGCTGGCAAGGCAGGCGATCAGGCCAAGCCGGGCGATCAGGCCAAGGCACCGGATGCAACCAAGACCGCCGAGGCCGAACCGAAGGCGCCGCTGCGCACCGTCGCGGTGGTGACGCCGCCGCGCAAGACCTATGCCCGCGCCATCCGCATTTCCGGGCTGACCGAGGCCGACAAGCGCGCCGTGCTGGCGACGCGTGTCGCCGGCGTCATCGAAAAGCTGCCGGTCAAGCAGGGCGATCACGTCAAGACCGGCGATCTGGTGCTGATGCTTGCGGCGGAAGAAAAGATCTCGATGGTCGACAATGCCAAGCAGCTCGTCGTGCAGCGCCAGGCTGAACTCGAAGCGTCGCTTCGGCTCATGAAGACCGGCAATCTGCCCAAGCTGCAGCTCGACACGGCGCGTTCGAACCTGACCGCTGCGCAGTCGCAGCTGGAAACGGCGCAGGCCGAACTCGACCGCAATCTGGTCAAGGCGCCCTTCGACGGCGTCATCGACCGGGTGCCGGTGGAGCTCGGCAGTTCCGTCATGCAGGGCGGCGAGGTGGCAACCATCCTCAAGCTCGATCCGGTGATTGCGCGCGGTGAAGTCAGCGAACGCGACCTCGGCTATCTCAAGCTCGGCGACAAGGCTGCTGTGCGGCTGGTCAGCGGCCAGACCGTCGAAGGCACCGTGCGCTACATCAGCCGCGACGCCTCGTCGGCGACGCGCACCTTCCGCGTCGAGATCGCCGTCCCCAATGCCGACGGCTCGGTGCCGGCCGGCATGACGGCAGAGATTGCGCTCAGCGCGCAGCCGACCGACGCCGTCATGTTGCCGCGCTCCGTGGTGACGCTGGGCGACAAGGGAGACCTCGGCATCCGCGCCGTCGACAAGGACAACAAGGTGGTGTTCTTCCCGATCGACCTGGTCGATGACTCGCCGAAGGGCCTGGTGCTTGGCGGCATTCCCGCCGATGCCCGCGTCATCGTCGCCGGCCAGGAGCTCGTCAAGGAAGGGGACGTCGTCAAGCCGGTCGAGGCCGACCAGGCGACCATCCAGAAACTGTTGGGCGAAGCGACAACGCAGTAGCGCCGGGTGGCCCCGGGCGGGGACAACCGGCCGCCATGCGGCTCCTGAAATCTTGAGAACAGGCCATGGATATCGTCAAACTCGCGATCAACAATGCCCGGCTGACCATTGCGGTGCTGGTCTTCCTGCTGCTGGCGGGCTGGGTCGCCTATCAGTCGACACCGAAGGAAGCGGAACCCGACGTTCCTACCCCTTATGTTTATATAAATGTTGCCTATCAAGGCATCGCGCCCGAAGACGCTGAAAGACTTCTGCTTAGGCCTCTGGAGGCAAAGCTTAAGAGTCTCAAGGGGTTAAAGGAGATGAAATCATCCGCCTATCAGGGCGGTGCCTTTGTCTTCCTTGAGTTTCTGCCGTCTATAAAAGTCGACACCGCGGTGACTGATACACGCTCGAAGGTTCAGGACGCGAAGGCTGACCTTCCCCAAGCGGCAGAAGAACCGGTTGTTACCGAGGTCAACATTTCCGAGTTTCCCGTCCTGGTCGTCACGCTGTCCGGCGATGTGCCCGAGCGTGTGCTTACGGCGGCGGCGCGCGAACTGCGCGACCGCATCGAGGAAGTCCCGGGCGTTCTTGAGGGCACCATACAAGGCGCGCGCGACGATCTCGTCGAGGTCGTCATCGACCCGATGAAGCTGTCCTCCTACGGCCTGCAGCTCGACCAGTTGATCGGCGCGGTCGGCGCTTCCAACAGCCTGGTCGCCGCCGGCAATATCGAGGGTTCGGAAGGCAAATACGCGGTCAAGGTGCCGTCGCTGATCGAGACACCCGAGGATGTCGCGTCCTTGCCGGTGGTCGCCGGCCCCAATGCCGTCGTGCAGGCGAAGGACATCGCCACGGTGCGTTCGACCTTCGCCGACGCCGAGACCATCACTCGCCTCAACGGCAAGCCGGCCATCGCCATCGAAGTCAAGAAGCGCATCGGCGCCAACCTGATCGACACGCTGGCCAAGGTGCGGGAAGTGTCCGACGCCTACGTCAAGACGATGCCGGAAGGCATGAACATCACCTACACGCAGGACAAGTCTGTCTTCGTCAACCAGCTGCTGGGCGACCTGCAGAACCACGTGATGATCGCCGTCATCCTGGTGTTCATCGTCATCCTCTATGCGCTGTCGGGCCGCGCCTCGCTGCTGATCGGGCTTGCCATTCCGTCATCCTTCCTGATCGGCATCCTGCTGCTTGCGATGATGGGCTACACGATCAACATGATCGTGCTGTTCAGCCTTATCCTGGCGGTCGGCATGCTGGTCGACGACGCCATCATCGTCACCGAATTCGCCGAACGGCGCATGGGCGAAGGCATGCCGAAGGCGGAAGCCTTCACGCTTGCCGCCAAGCGCATGGCCGGTCCGGTCATCGCCGCGACGATGACGCGCATCGCGGCGTTTTCGCCGCTGCTGTTCTGGCCCGGCATCATCGGCGACTTCATGAAATACATGCCGATCACGCTGATCGTCACGCTGTCGGCCTCGATGCTTTATGCGCTGGTGTTCGCGCCGACGCTGGGCGCGCTCTTCGCCAAGGCGCCGGAGCATCACGAGGAACACGATCGCGACGGCTGGTACATGGCGCTGGTCAAGCAGGCGGTGCGCTTCCCCATCACCGTGCTGGTGCTTACCGCCGTGCTTTTGACCGGCGTTGGCTTCGCCTATTCCAAATACGGCGCCGGCGTCGAGTTCTTCCCCAGCGTCGAGCCCGACTACGGCCTGCTCTATGTGCATGCCCGCGGCAATCTCTCGCTGGCCGAAATGGATACGGCAACCAGGATCGCCGAAAACCGGCTGCTCGGCTGGCCCGGCGTGAAATCGGTCTACACCCGCGTCGGCAAGACGCAGGGCGGCGGACAGGACGTGCCGGAGGACGTCGTCGGCGTCATCCAGTATGAGTTCATCGACTGGCGCGAGCGCAAATCGGCGAACCATATCCTGGACGAGTTGCGCACTGTGATGGCCGGCATTCCCGGCGTAGATGTCGAGGTGCGCGTGCCGGAGGCCGGTCCTCCGACGGGCAAGGCGGTCCAGCTCCGGCTTTCGGCCATCGATCCCAAAGGGCTCGACGACCAGGCCCGCGCGGTTGCGGCGCGCATCGCCAAGGTGCCCGGCGTCATCGACGTTTCCGACGGCCTGCCGCCGCCCGGCGTCGACTGGGCGCTCGAGGTCGACCGCGCCAAGGCGGCGCAGTACGGCATCAGCCCGACGGCCGTCGGCACCGTGGTGCAACTGGTGACCAATGGGTTGAAGCTGTCGGAATACCGGCCGGCCGGCGCCGACGATGCCGTCGATATCCGCCTGCGCCTGCCAGAAGACCGGCGCACGCTGTCGACGCTCGACGAGCTCCGGGTGCAGACCGCGCAAGGATCGGTGCCGATCTCCAACTTCGTCGTGCGCAAACCGGAGCCGACCGTCGGCATCCTCAACCGCATCGACGGCGCCCGCACCGTGGTCGTCCAGGCCAACGTCGCCGCCGGTAACCAGGTTGCGGCGGTGCAGGCGGAGGTGACCAAGGCGGTCACCGACATGAAGCTCGACAACGGCATACGCTGGAAGCTCGCCGGCTCCAACGAGGACAGCGCCGAAGCCAGCGCCTTCCTCGGCAAGGCCTTCGGTGCGGCGATCTTCCTGATCTTCCTGGTGCTATTGATGCAGTTCAACAAGTTCACCAGCGTGCTGCTTGTGCTGTCCTGCGTGGTCATGGCGACGATCGGCGTGTTCCTGGGGCTGCTGCTGACCGGCGAAGCCTTCGGCATCGTCATGTCGGGCATCGGCGTCATCGCGCTGGCCGGCGTGGTGGTGAACAACAACATCGTGCTCATCGACACCTATGACCGGCTGCGCGAAGAGGGCTGGGACAAGATGGAGGCGGTGCTGCAGACCTGCCGCGAACGTGCCCGCCCGGTGGTGCTGACGGCGGTCTCGGCCATCCTCGGCGTGCTGCCGATCGCCTTTGGCCTCGGCCTTGAAATCTTCCATCACGAGACGACGATCAACGCGCCGTCGACGCAATGGTGGATTTCGCTGTCCTCGGCCATCGTCTTCGGCCTGTCGTTCGCCACGCTGCTGACGCTGGTGGTGACGCCGTCGATGCTGATGATCTTCACGCGCAGCAAGAACAGCCGCTTCTACGCGTTCTTCCGCCGGCTGTTCGGCCGCGAAAAGAAAAGGGATGCGTCCACAGGGCCGAAGCCGCTCGATGAGCCGGCAATCGCCTTCCCGAAAGCCGCGGAATAGCTGCATTCGACCAGTCAGACGAAAGGCCGTCCGGAACAACCGGGCGGCCTTTTGCATTGTCCCCTCGTATCCGACCAGCAAGGCGAGGGACTCTTAATGACCGTCAGCACCATCCTCATCATCGTTCTAGTCCTGATCCTGATCGGCGCCGTACCGGCCTGGCCACACTCGCGCTCCTGGGGTTATGGGCCATCGGGCATCGTCGGCATTGTGCTGGTGGTGCTGCTGATCCTGGTGCTGATGGGCAGGGTTTGATTGGACAGCGATCTCTGCGATCAGCGTTTCCTCGCCCCATGAACTGCAGTGCAACCGCATAAGACTGGCTTGCGCTCTACGAATACCCCCACCCTCAATCCCTCCCCACAAGGGGGAGGGAAGCCCTGTAGGCGCTGACCTGTGAAAACAGCACAGGTTCGACGCTAAAATGGGTGCCATGCGGCAGCGTCCCCTCCCCCTTGTGGGGAGGGCTAGGGTGGGGGTCCTCTTCGCAAGAGTCCCGATAGCGGCACGCCACGCCCCCCTTGGCCGAGCCGCTCCCTTGCGTATACGCTGCCGGCACGACAATCGCCGAGGGAGCCATCAAGGTGAACACCGCCAGCCCGCCAAGACCCCTCGCCGAAATCGCCAGCTATCACGCCCACATCTACTATGACGGACAAACCGAGCGCCAACATGCCGAATGGCTGCGCCTGCGCATCGGCGAACGCTTCCGCGTGCGCCTCGGCAATTGGCACGACAAACAGGTCGGCCCGCACGAGCAGGCCATGTACCAGGTCTCCTTCGCCACCGAAATTTTCGCATCGCTGGTGCCGTGGCTGATGCTTAACCATGGCGGCCTCAGCATCCTCATCCACCCCAACACCACCAACCCCAAGCGCGACCATCTGGTCGATCCGATCTGGATCGGGCGGCCGCTGGGGGTGCACGGTGAGGTGCTCGGCGAGGACGATAAGGCGGAAGAGGCGCTGGAGGTGAATACGGAGCCGACGCTGGGGGCGTAGGGAGGCGTTCTGCAAAGTAGAGACTTGGCCTTGGAGACGCGTTCACCAATAGCCCAGTTCAGGCATGCATGACCGGCCGCTTTACGCCTCAAGCCGTATCCTATGCCTTCATCATTGCTTCGTCGAAGATGCCGAACCAGCGTGGGGCCGTTGGAGCGATGGACCGTCGATGGATGGCAAGGGAGAGTTCTCCCTGGTCGCCGGTACGCCGAGGCGGGGCCGCCGAATAGGCAAAAGATTGCAATACAGGACGCAGCCGGCACTCGGTTCCCGCGGAGTCGGGCGCACCGGTTCGTACGGGAGCAACTGGCGCTCCGCACGAGGGACAGGCAACTCACTGGTGACTGGGTGCGTGCCTGACGAAGCTCTTCGTTTCGGCTGAGATAAATGCTCTCACTTACGGAACATCGCAGGTTCGTCGAAGTTGGAAAGCCACGGAGGACGTGCACATGAACAGTGTAATCTATCTTATCGGCCTTATCGTCGTCGTGCTCGCGGTCCTCTCCTTCCTCGGTTTTCACTAGGTGGCCTCATGCAGCATGAGAAGGATCAGGGCGGACAGCCCACCGATTTCGACAAGGCGAAAAGCGACGTCTCCGAAAGACTTCGCCAGGAAAATGAGCGTGCCAGCGAGTTGCTTCACGACGCGCGGGACGAGGTGACCCGCAAGGCTGGCGACTATGCATCTGAAGCCACGCAGGTCATCTCCGACAAGGCGGAGGAGGCGCAGCGCGACATCGGATCGAGCTTGGCGGCGTTGGGTGGTGCACTGCGAGCGGCCAGCGATCACCTTGCCAGCAACGATGAAAGGAACGCATCGAAGTTCGCTTTGGATGCTGCCAGTGGCCTTGAGCGGCTTTCATCGTCCTTGAAACAGAAGCCCTTTAGCCAAGTCCTTGATGACGTGCAGTCCTTCGGCCGGCAAAATCCCGGTGTCCTGCTTGCGGGATCGGTGTTGGCCGGATTGGCTCTCGGGCGGTTCATCAAGGCTTCTCCGCCGGCAAGGCCCGATTCTGAGGCCGCTCCGGGAAGCCTCAAATCACACACCGATCAGCCACAGGGTTGGTCCGCTGATCGTCCACAAGATTTTGGCGTGGTCGGCGATGATGGGGCCACGCAGATCGCGGAGCAGGACAGATGAATAACCAGGACAATCCCAGCCTTGCCGGGCTAGTCACCGATTTGGCCCAGAATGTCACCACTCTGGTGCAAACCGAGGCGAGGCTGTTTCGGGCCGAGCTCTCTGAAAAGCTTACCAAAGCCGGAGCAGGTGCCGCGGAAGTGCTGGGCGGCGCGATTTGCCTGCTCGCCGCGCTCTTGGTGTTGCTGCAGGCGCTCATTATCGCACTGACGCGGGCAGGGCTTGGCGCGGGGTGGTCTTCCCTGCTGGTCGGTGTGGTCGTGGCGGTCCTCGGCGTCATCCTGCTGCGGACCGGGACGGCCAGCATGGCGCCTTCGGAACTTACCCCCGACCGGACCCAGGGACAGCTGAAGCGCGACGCGAGCGCGATTAAGGAACAGGTGAGATGAAAGAGAAATTCGCAGCCGAACTTGAACGCGAGGCCGAGGCGGCTCGCGCCCGGGTGATGGAGACCGCCGAATCCATTCGAGGCAAGATGACGCCGGGACAATTGCTGGATGAGTTCACCGGGCTGTTCTCGGGAGGGGAGAGCGCGGCCATGCTCAGCAATCTCAGAACGCAGGTCCGAGACAATCCTTTGCCGGTCACCATGGTGGGCGCAGGTCTGGCCTGGCTGATGTTCGGCAGCGGTGCCTCAAACACCGCCCACCGTTCGGCTGGCTATCCATTGCCTTCAGCGCCGGGACGACATGATGTAGCAGGGGAGCGCGGCGGTTTGGGCGGCACGCTGTCCGACGCCGCGGAATCGCTCTCCTCGAGCGCTACCAGCGTCGGCGACACCATATCGAGCACCGCAAGAGCCGCTGCGGCGGGTCTGACGGGAAGCGCTGCCAATGCAAGCTCGACGACTGGGGACATGGCGGCGAAAGCCAGCCGCTCCGCGCAAGATCTGTTGGAGGACCAACCCTTGGCCGTAGCGGCCGTCGGTCTCGCCATCGGCGCCGCTATAGGTGCAATGCTGCCCCATACCGCAACGGAGGACGAGCAACTAGGCGCCTATGGCGACAAGCTTCGCGATTCCGCCGAAACTTTGCTCAATAGGGGCCTCGATGAGGCCAAGCAGGTCGCCGCCGAAGCCTATGAGACCATCAAGCAGGAAGCTGGCCGGCAAGATATGGAAGCAGACACGATAGCCGATCAGCTCGGCGAGATCGTGAAGTCCACAGCAGACAAGACCGAGCATGCCGTGCGCGAACGAATTTCCGATACGTCTCAGCGCCAAACCTAGCTTGATGATCCTGGATCAACGATAGCCGGCCTCTCCAGAAAGGGGCCGGTGTTGTCCGTCAAACGGTGACCCGCTCGAGTCACTTCAGAGCCGTGTGCGGACTGATGTCCCTTGCCGATAGTAATCCAGCGGATCAGGTTCTCTGGATTGTTGGCCAACCCGCCGCCGATAAGACGCGGTCAGCAAAACTGGCATCTAGGCGAGGACCGACATTGCACTTGAAGTTCGCAGACCGAGGATGCCGGTCCGCTCTGGGACGTAGGGCGACACCCCACTTCACCCCCCAGCCAGCCGCGGCAGCAGAAAAATCTCCGCCCCCGGCGGCAGTTCCTTCGACCACGTATCGCGATAAATCGTCCCGTCGATCGCCACCGCGATGCCCTTCTCGATCCAGGGCTCGATGCCGGGATACTGTTCAGCCAGTTTCCTGAACAGCTCCCTGATGTCCTTGGCCTCGACCTCGACCTTGCTCTGGCCGCCGGCGAGCTGGCCCAGCGCGCCCCAGAGCGTCACTTCGACCATTAGGGCAAGAACCTCATTTTTGCCCTAGCCTCCCCGTTCCGCCTCGATCGCGGCGAGGACCCTTGGCGGCGACATCGGGATGTGGGTCATGCGCACGCCGGCGGCGTTGGAGACCGCGTTGGCGATCGCCGCCAGCGGCGGCACGATCGAGGTTTCGCCGACGCCGCGCACGCCATAGGGGTGGTTGGGGTTGGGGATCTCGAGGATCTGCGTGTCGATCATCGGCAGGTCCGAGCAGACCGGGATGCGATAGTCGAGGAAGCCGGCATTCTGGAGGCGCCCGTCCTTGCCGTAGATATACTCCTCGTTGAGCGCCCAGCCGATGCCTTGCGCGGCGCCGCCCTGGTACTGGCCCTCGACATAGGTGGGGTGCACCGCCTTGCCGGCATCCTGGATCACCGTGTAGCGGATCACCCTGGTCGAGCCGGTATCGGGGTCGACCTCGATGTCGCATATATGGGTGGCGAAGGAGACGCCGGCGCCGTCGGCGACGAGCTCGCTGTGGCCGGCGATCGGCCCGCCGGTCTTGCCGGAAGCGGCGGCGATCTCCTTCAGCGACAGGGCTGCAAGGTTGCCGTATTTCTCGCCCTTGGCGATGGCGTGGCCGTTTTCCCAGACCACGTCGTCGACGGGGATGTCCCACGTCTGGGCGGCGCGCTCACGCAGGATCTTGATCGCGTTGCGGGCGGCCGAGATGGTCGCCATCGAGGACGAGAAGGTGCCGCGGCTGCCGTCGGTCATGTCGTTGTAGCCAAGCGAGGACGTGTCGGCGACCACCGCCTTGAGCTGGGCATAGTCGATGCCGAGCTCCTCCGCCGCCACCAGCGACAGCGACGCGCGCGAACCGCCGACATCCACCGTGCCGACGGCCAGCGACACCGAGCCGTCCATGCCGATGTTCAGGTCCACGCAGGTCTGGCCGCCGAAGTTGAACCAGAAGCCGCAGGCCATGCCGCGCCCCTGGTTCTTGCCCAGCGGCGCCTTCATGTGCGGATGGTGCTTGGCCGCCTCCAGCGTCGGGCCGATGCCGATCGGGCCGTAGACCGGGCCGTAGGAAGAGCGGGTGCCTTCCTGCGCGGCGTTCTTGATGCGGAACTCGACCGGATCCATGCCAAGCTCCTTGGCCAGTTCGTCGACGGCGCTTTCCACCGCGAACGCAGCCATGGGTGCCGAGGGTGCGCGATAGGCCGCAGTCTTCGGTCGGTTGACCAGCACTTCGAAGCCGACCGTCTGGACGTTATCCAGCTTGTAACAGGCGAACGCCGTCATGGCGCCGATCTCGGCCCAGGTCCCGGCATAGGGGCCGCTGGTGTAGCGCAGCGTCGCTTCGGCGGCAGTGATGGTGCCATCCTTGCGGGCGCCGATCTTGACGTCGATCGAGGTCGCGCTGGTCGGACCCGAGGCGCGGAACACCTCGTCGCGGGTCATCACCAGCTTCACCGGCCGGCCTGCCTTGCGCGACAAAGCGAGCGCCACCGGCTCGGCCCAGACATGGGTCTTGCCGCCGAAGCCGCCGCCGATTTCAGACGAGGTGACGCGCAGCTTCGAGGCTTCCAGCCCGAGCAATTGCGCACAATGCTGGCGGTAGACGAAATGGCCCTGCGTGCAGACCCAGAGGTCGGCGGTGCCGTCGGACGAGACGCTCGCCACGCAGGCATGCGGCTCGATATAGCCCTGGTGCGTCTGCTCGGTCTTGAAGGAGCGCTCGACGATGACATCGGCGTGGCCAAAGCCCTGATGGACATCGCCATGGCCAAACTGGCTGCGCTTGGTGACGTTGGACGGCTTTACCGGCTTTTCCTCGAGACCCTCGGTGAAGATGGTGTCGTTGATCAAGGGGGCGGTGTGCTTCATCGCCTCGTCGACATCGGTGACATGCGGCAACAGCTCGTATTCGACCTCGATGAGCTTCAGCGCCTGCCTGGCCGTGCGGGCATCGACGGCGGCGACCGCGGCCACGGCGTGGCCGTCATAGAGCGCCTTGCCGCGCGCCATGCAATTGTCGAGGACGTCGTACATGGCGGCATCGCCATCGGTGAGATCGGGCAGGTCGGCGGCGGTGATCACCGCTTTCACGCCGGGGAGCTTTTCCGCCTTCGAGGTGTCGATCTTGAGGAGTTTCGCGTGGGCGTGCGGGCTGCGCAGAACACGCCCGACCAGCTGTCCAGCCATGTTGAAGTCGGCGCCGTAGCGGGCGCGTCCGGTCACCTTGTCGACGCCGTCGGGACGGATAGGCCGCGTGCCGACGGATGAGAATTTGCGGCCCGAAAAGCGTGGATCGAAGTTCATGCGTGTGCTCCCTTCATCACGTTGGCCGCATCCTGCACCGCGCGCACGATCTTGTCGTAGCCGGTGCAGCGGCAGAGGTTTCCGGCGAGGCCGAAGCGGATTTCTTCCTCGGTCGGATCGGGGTTCTTGGCCAGGAGGTCCTTCGCCGCGATCAGGAAGCCCGGCGTGCAGATGCCGCATTGCAAGGCTGCGTGTTCGAGGAATTTCTGCTGCAGCGGATGCAACTGATCGCCATGCGCCATGCCTTCGACGGTCTCGATATGCCGGCCTTCGGCTTCAGCGCCAAGCACAAGGCAGGAGCAGACCAGCCGATTGTCGAGAATGATCGAGCAGGCGCCGCAGTCGCCCGTGCCGCAGCCTTCCTTGGCGCCGGTCAGGCCGAGCCGATCGCGCAGGACGTCGAGCAACGTCTCGTCGGGCTGGCAAAGGTATTCGACGTGATCGCCGTTGATTGTCGTTGAAACTGCTACACCGGCCATCATTTGCCTCCTGCGCGTGCGTAGGCGGTCGTCGCGGCCCGTCCGGCCAGCACGCCCGCAACTTTTCGTCTGAACTCGATGGTACCGCGCTTGTCGTCGATGGGGCGGCAGGCCCCAGCGCAGATCTTGGCGAGCCGCTCAAGTGCCGCCTCATCCAGCTTCCTGCCGATGAGAGCCTCGGCTGCTTCTTCCACCAGAAGCACGGTCGGGGCCGCGGCGCCCAGCGCGACGCGGGCGGCTGTTATGACGCCATGCTCGTCGAGCGTCAGCTTCACGCCGGCGCTGACCACCGCGATGTCCATCTCGGTGCGCGGAATGAATCTGAGGTAGGCGTCGCCCGAACGCGGCGCGCGCTTGTCGAGCAGGATCGCCTCGACGATCTCACCCTTGGTGAGCGAGGTCTTGCCAGGCCCGATCGGCACAGCCTCGACCGGAATGGTGCGCTTGCCCGAGGGACCGGCAACCGCGGCCTTTGCGGCGGCGGCCACCAAGGCCGGGACGCTGTCGGCGGCCGGCGATGCGTTGCACAGATTGCCAACGATGGTGCAGCGGCCCTGGACCTGCTTGGAGCCGATCAGCTTCGCCGCTTCGACGACACCGGGCCAGGCCTTCTTCAGAACCGAGCTCTCGCCCAGGACGGCGCAGGGGACGGCGGCGCCGATGCTGAAGCCGTCGGCCGTCTCCCTGATCTCGCTCAAGCCCTCGATCGCCTTGATGTCGACGATCAGGTCGGGATTGACAAACCCGCCCTTCATCCGAACGAGGAGGTCACTGCCTCCAGCGAGAATGGCTGATGTGCCGGAAGCGTCGGCCAGCAGGCCAACGGCGTCTTCGATTGAAAGCGGACGTATGTAACGCATCGTCTCCCCTTGGTGATGGTGATCTCGCCGACCGTTATAAACAGTCTCCTCATAATGACCATCCGGTTGCTGATTTCCAGCGATTGGGCCAGCACCGCGAGAGATTTTGTCTAGGCGGCGTCTTTTGCACGGTCGAGGCTGATGCCGATGTCCTTCAAGGCCTCGGCCACGGCCTCGTCCAGCGGGGTGTGCGGGACTTCGCCGATGATGCCTTCCAGCCGGTCGGACACGAGCCGGTGCGGTTCGAAGCGCAGATAGGACATCGAGACGATCTCGCGCCACATCGCCACGAACGGGCTGCCGGCGCGCAGCACCCACCAGGGCATGAAGGTCAGTTTCAGCGGGCGGCCAAGCGCCTTCTCGGCCGCGGCCTT
The DNA here is from genome assembly GCF_040321145.1 of Mesorhizobium sp. M0514. Classification (NCBI taxonomy): domain Bacteria; kingdom Pseudomonadati; phylum Pseudomonadota; class Alphaproteobacteria; order Hyphomicrobiales; family Phyllobacteriaceae; genus Mesorhizobium; species Mesorhizobium sp. M0514. The sequence continues at coordinate 8,016 of NZ_JAMYQZ010000068.1, read as the reverse complement.
GATGTCCATGTCGGTGACGGCGTGGCCGGGGAAGTTGAGCGTCTCAAAGAAACCGAGCTTGCCCTGATTACGCGCCAGGCCGACGAAGCCGATGGCGAAGTCCGGCAAATAGGCCCATTCGTGCACGAGGTTGGCGGGGCCAGGCGCTGTGTAGACGTCCTTGTTCATCTTGCCGGTGACGACGAGGTCGAACCATGATCCGCTGCCGGTGCCGCCGAAGAAATCGCCGGCGCGCAGGATGATGGTGCGGACGCGGCCGGCATTGGCCTCGCGGCGAAACAGCGCTTCCATGGCGCAGCGGATGCGGCCCTTCTCGGTGGTCGGGCGGAACGGCGTGTCTTCCGTGACGAGCTGAGGCATCGGCGAGCCGTAATTATAGACGGTGCCGGGGAAAAGTTGCAGCGCGCCATTGGCATGGCAGGCGGCCATGACGTTCTCCGCCATCGGCAGGCATTTGCCCCAGTCGGTGTAGATCGGGTTGAGACCGTTGAAGACGATGTCGACACCCTGCGTGGCGCGGATCAGCGCCTCGCGGTCGAGTGCATCTCCGGTGACGGCGGTGGCGCCCTTGAGTTCGGCCGGCACCTTGCCGGTGCGGGTGACGGCGCGGACGTCGAAACCGGCGTCGATGAAGGCCTTGCCAACCACGCGGCCGAGCCGGCCATTGGCGCCTAGAATTGCGATCTTGGTCATTTTTCTTCTCCGTGTCTGTGTTTGCACGGCGAATATGATGCGTTCATACGCGAATGAAAATTGACTATGGATGCAGATTTATTATTCATAAATGAATGGAAGACATCGACTGGAACCTGATCAAGAGTTTCGTCACCGTGGCGGAGACCGGCAGCCTGTCGGCCGCGGCGCGCAAACTGTCGGCCAGCCAACCGACGCTCGGGCGTCACATCGGTGAGCTCGAACAGGCGTTGGGCGTCACCTTGTTCCGGCGCGGGCGGCGCGGCTATGCACTGACGGAAGCAGGCGCCACGCTGTTCGAACGCGGCAGAGCGGTGAGCGAGCAGGCGAGCGCGTTCTCACTATTGGCATTGGGCTCGGTCGAGGCGATCGAAGGCACGGTGCGCATTGCCGCCAGCGAGGTGGTGGCGGCCTATGTGCTGCCGAGGATGACGGCGCGGCTCGGCATCGAGGAACCCGGCATCGAGGTCGAGATCGTCGCCTCGAACCAGGTCGAGAACCTGCTGCGAAGGGATGCCGACATCGCCATCCGCATGGTCAAGCCGGCGCAGAACGAGCTGACGGCGCGCAAGGTCTGCGATATCAAGCTCTGCTGCTGCGCGGCGAAATCCTATCTCGACAGGCACGGACGCCCGCTCAAGCCTGCCGACCTTCTCGACCATCCGCTGATCGGCTTCGACCGCAGCGACGAGATGATCCGGGGCTTTACCCAGGCCGGCATCCCCGTCACCCGAAGCAGTTTCCGCTTCAGGACCGACAACCAGATCGTTCTGTGGGAAGCGCTGCGGGCGGGAAACGGCGTCGGTCTTGGCCAGGAGCCGCTGGCGGACAGCGACCCGTCGCTGGAGAAACTGCTGCTCGGCCTGCCACTGCCCAGCCTGCCGGTGTGGCTGGCCATGCATCGCGACGTGCGCACCAGCGTGCGCATCCGCCGCGTAGCGGATTTCCTCTACGAGGAGCTGAAGCGCTATTCGGCGGGGGCGGCCGCGAATTCGGCGCGGTGAGCGAGCCCGGCCATCAACAGCACGACGACCAGCAGCGCCGACATGGCGACGAAAATCGGGCCGAAGCTCGAATGCTCGGCAACGAAGCCGATCGCCGACGGCGCCACCAATATACCGGAATAGCCCATGGTGGTGACGACGCTCATGCCGGTGCCCGACGACATGCCTTCCTGATTGCCGCCGGCCGAGAAGATGATCGGCACCATATTGGCGATGCCGAAGCCGCACAGGGCAAAAGCCGCGATGGCGATCCAGGGCGAAGGCGACAGGCCGGCGACCAGCATGCCGGCGGCGGCGACCACCGCCGAGCCGCGCAGCGTGGCCACCGCGCCGAAGCGGTTGCGCACGCCGTCGCCGAAAAAGCGCATGACAGCCATGACGCCGGAGAAGGCGGCGTAGGCAAGGCCGGCGATGGCGAGGTCGGCGCCGAGCTCCTGCCGGAGATAAAGCGCTGCCCAGTCGAGCACGGCGCCCTCGGAAATCATCGTCAGCAGCGCCATCAGCCCGACAAGATAGACCAGCGGGTTGGCCGGCAGCGTTAATCTGTGATGCTCGGCGGCCTGCGGCTTGTCCTCGGCGATGAGGTAGCCGACCGCCACGGCAATGACGGCAAAAGCTATGACCGTGACCACAGCCGCATGGGCGAGGTGGCCGTAAGTCTGGATGGCGTAACCGCCCAGACCGCCACCGGCGAAACCGCCGAGGCTCCAGAAGCCGTGCGAGGACGACATGATGGCGCGGGACAGCCGGCGCTCGACCACCACGGCATTGGCGTTCATGGCGACATCCATGCCGCCGATCGAGCCGCCGAAGATGATCATGGCGATCGACGCCAGCGGCACGTTGGGCGCCAGCGCCACGACCAGCAGGCCGAGGCTGCCGCACAGGCCGAACCAGCGCAACACGGTGCGCGAGCCATGCCTGGAGATCAGATGGCCGCACCAGCTCATGGCCGCGACCGCGCCGACGCCGAACAGAAGGATCAGCAGGCCGAGGGTGAATTTCGAGATGTCGAGCCGGGTCAGGAACACCGGAATCTGCGGCGCCCAGCTGCCGGTCAGGAAGCCGTTGGCGAGGAAGATCGCGGCTACGGCCCATCGCCCCTGAAGGGCGCTCTGCATGGTGTCTTGCGCGTTCATGGCCCGAATCCGGTCAAAGAATGGCTTTGCGCGGCAAATTAGATCGATTCAATTTCTCGTCAAGCGCTTGGCTGCGAAAAGCTTGTGGGCCACATCTAAGGGGAGAAACCGTTAGGCAGCGTTCCTTCGCGCCCCCCTCTGTCCTGCCGGACATCTCCCCCACAAGTGGGGAGATTGGCGGCTTCGGCGCCTCGCTTATTCTTGCACCGCTGGCGATTGGCTAGAGCCTGCGTGACCGCCAATCTCCCCCCAAGTGGGGGAGATGTCCGGCAGGACAGAGGGGGGCGCTGTCCCGCCGACGTCAATCCTGTGAACCGCGCGCTACTTCAGTGATCCCTCGGTCGTCTTGCCACTAACTCCGCTTTCTTGGCGTCCGAAGCCTCGGTCTGGTTCAGCGCCTGCCATTGCGCATAGGGCATGCCGTAGACGATTTCGCGCGACTGGTCCTTGCCGAGATCGACGCCCTCGGCCTCAGCGGCTTCGCGGTACCAGTTCGACAGGCAGTTGCGGCAGAAGCCGGCGAGGTTCATCAGGTCTATGTTTTGCACATCGCTGCGCTCGCGCAGATGCTCGACCAGCCGGCGGAAGGCCGCGGCCTCGAAATCGCGTTTCTGGTCATCGCTGAGTTCGGTCATTGCCTTGGATCCTCACAGCGGCCCGGTGCGCGAGCCGAACATCTTCACCTGATGTATATCGGGACGGCGGTCGATGGCGTCAACGATCGGCGCCAGCCGTTGCGCCCAGGCCAGCGCCCCCTTGCTGTCTGATATCAGGTCCTGGCGGATCTCGATCAGCGCATGGGCAAAGCCGTTGGCGATGGCGTGCTTGAACATGGTGTCGCCGCGCAACGCGCCGTCATAGGGTTCATTGTCGCCGACGACGAGGTTTTTATCCTGCGCCAGCATGTCGATCAGCGGCCGCGCCACGCGGTCGTCGAGGTCCCACAATATGCCGACATGCCAACGGCGGATGAAGCCCTGCATGACAGGGGTGAAGGAGTGTACGGAGAAGATGAACGGTGCTTTGCCTGAGGCGTGCGCCACCGACGCGATCATGGCGCCGACCGCGTCCTGATAAGGCCGGTAGAAGCCGTCGAGCCGCCTTTCGCGTTCTTGCGGCGCCATAGGGTAGTTTCCCGGCACGACGGTGCCGTCATAGAGCTGGCGGATCAGCGTCGGGTCGTCCTCGCCGCGATTGGGATCAATCAGCAGCCGCGAAAAATTGGCAATCACCGCCGGCACGTCGAGCGCCGCCGCCAGTTCGCGCGTCACCGTCTCGACACCGATGTCGTAGGCAATATGGCGATTGAGTTCCGCCGCCGGCAGGCCGAGACTGCCATACTCCTCCGGCAGGTCGCGGCGGGCATGGTCGGCGACAAGCACGATGCCTCGCTTGCGGTCGCCTTCGACGATGTCGAAAGGCGCGAAAACTGTGGATCGGGTCATTGGCTGGAAAGGTCTGTTCGCTGGCTTCCGGGGAGGGTGGTATCGTCATTCCCACGAGGAGGACGGTTGCGCAATGCCGTTGTTTGGCCACGGTTTCTGCGAAAATCCGGTCACGCGCGGCAGATCGCGTGTCGGGGGCCTTTCTAAATCGATTGGAATTGGACAGAACGGCGCGTTGACATGCGCCCGGACTTTTCCGAAAAGGGGCGTTGAGAGATGCAGATGACGTTATTGAGGGGTTTCGGGATGGGTTCCGCCGGCAGGCCGCGTGCGCGCACCGCCTTTGCCGTGCCGCTCCTGACCCTGACGCTAGGGCTCACCGCGCTGGTCGCGGCCTCGCCAGCCCGCGCCGATTTCCGCGTCTGCAACGCCACGCAGAACCTGGTCGGCGTCGGCATCGGCTACCGCGCCAAGGCAGGCTGGATCACCGAGGGGTGGTGGCACATCGAAGGATCGAGCTGCAAGACGCTGATCGAAGGTCCGCTGTCATCGAGGTTTTACTATCTTTATGCAGAAGACGCCGAGCGCGGCGGGCGCTGGGATGGCCCGATCAACATGTGCGTGGCCGAAAAAGAATTCAAGATTGCCGGCGTTACCGATTGCGTCGCCCGGGGCTTCCAGCGCGCCGGATTCCAGGAATATGACACGGGCGAGCAGGCAAGCTGGATGGTCCAGCTGACCGATGAGTCCACAACGGGAGGCGCTCCAGCCGCCCCGGGAACAAACAGTCAATGAGACGTAGCCGCAAGGTCAAGATCCTCGCCACCATCGGTCCGGCCTCCTCGTCCGAGGAGATGCTGCAGAAGCTGTTCGAAGCCGGCGCCGATGTCTTCCGCATCAATATGAGCCACACCGATCACGAGTTGATGCGCACGCTGGTCGGCCGCATCCGTGCCGTCGAGGAAAAGGTCGGCCGTCCGATCGGCATCCTGGCCGATTTGCAGGGACCGAAGCTGCGCGTCGGCAAGTTCGCCAACGGCAAGGAGGTGCTGACGCCGGGCCAGACCTTCACACTCGACAACAATCCCGAGCCCGGCACGTCGATGCGGGTCTACCTGCCGCATCCCGAAATCCTGAGTTCGGTCGAGGCCGGCCACCGTCTGTTGATCGATGACGGCAAGCTGGAGCTCAGGGCGGTGAAGAGCGACGGCAAGTCGATCACCTGCGCGGTCGTCGCCGGCACCACCATTTCCGACAAGAAGGGCGTCAGCCTGCCCGACACCGACCTGCCGGTCGGTGCGCTGACCGAAAAAGACCGCAAGGACCTCGATGCGGTGCTGGCGGAAAGCGTCGACTGGGTGGCGCTGTCGTTCGTGCAGCGGCCGGAGGATTTGGCGGAAGCCCGCAAGATCGCGCGCGGCCGGGCGCTTATCATGGCCAAGATCGAAAAGCCGCAGGCGGTAGCCCGGCTGGCCGAAATCATCGAACTCTCCGACGCGCTGATGGTCGCCCGCGGCGATCTCGGCGTGGAAATGCCGCTCGAAGCCGTGCCGGGCATCCAGAAGCAGATCACGCGCGCCGCGCGCCGCGCCGGCAAGCCGGTGGTGGTCGCCACGCAAATGCTGGAATCGATGATCACCGCGCCGGTGCCGACCCGCGCCGAGGTCTCCGACGTGTCGATCGCCGTGTTCGAGGGCGCCGACGCCATCATGCTTTCAGCCGAATCCGCTGCCGGCGCCTATCCGGTCGAGGCGGTGGCGATGATGAACCGCATCGCCACCAAGGTCGAAACCGACCCGACCTATGCCGGCATCATCAACGCGCAGCGCTCGGAACCGGAAGCAACCGGCGCCGACGCCATTTCGCTCGCCGCCCGCGAGATTGCCGAGACGCTGAAACTGTCGGCGATCATCACCTATACGGCGTCGGGCACCACCGGCCTGCGCGCCGCGCGCGAGCGGCCGCAAGTGCCGATCATCGCGCTGTCGCCGATCCTCAACACGGCGCGGCGGCTGTCGCTTTTGTGGGGCACGCATTGCGTCGTCTCGCCCGACGCCAGCGACCTCGACGACATGGTCGACCGCGCCTGCCGGATCGCTTTCGAAGAGGGGTTCGGCCAGCCGGGCGACCGTGTCATCATCACGGCGGGCGTGCCGCTGAGGACGCCGGGTTCGACCAACATGCTGCGCATCGCCTATGTCGGATCGGACGTGCAGGCCACCCGCAACATAGGCTGAGACCTCGTCACAGTCCGCAGCGCTCTTGCCGCACCTTCGGCGTGATCGATACGCTGAAGGAAGCGGCGTGCCCGTGGAACGGGGTCGTGCAGGTACTGGTCCGGACCCAGCATCTTTCGCCGGTTGAGTTCGACTGTGTCGAGCAGATCGAAATCGACCGTGGCGATCGTGCAGTGCCACCCGGGATTGCGCGACGCCCAGCCCCTCTCGTGGTGTTCCAAAAGCTGCTCGCGGGCGGAATAGCCGTGATAGTCGAACGCGATCAGGCCGTTGGTCGCGTAAATATGGTTCCCGGAAAAGCCCTCGCCAGGAATAATCCGTTCGCCGTAAAATCCTTCCAGAGGAGCATGCTCGAGAAAGGCGCCGGCAAGAATGGCGCACGCGCCATAACCGAAGAAGATGCGGTCCGGCAACGCCCATCGCTTCTCCGGGTTTCTCTTGATACCGTGTTTCAGGACATACATGGCGATCAGGTCGGGGCCAGTTCCGCGTCGGGCACGGCGTTGTCGGGGCATCGCCCCTCATTGTACGCATCGCCGGCGATCCGTGCTTCCACGGTTTTTGCCATTGCCTGCAGGTCGACGACCTTGCCGGCGACTTTCTCGATCGCGCCGACGACGAGGTCGGAGGCGATCCAGTCCGGCTTGTGGCCGAGATTGTGGACCCAGATCAGTTCGGCGCCGGGGATGTCCCTGACCAGGCCGACCGAATGGATCGAGGCATAGACCACCTTGTCGCGGTCGCCCGAGATGACAATCGTCGGCGCTGTGATCTCGCGGTAATGCGGCGCGGCCTTCAGCGTATAGTCGTAGAGGCCGGCGACATCGATGGCGTTGGCGCGGAAAGCGCCGGGACGCAGCACCAGCGGAATCGAGGCATTGCCGACATAGCCTTCCGGCACCTTGTTGGGAGAAAACACGCAGGCCGTGGCGCCGTCCATCTGCAGCGTGCCTGCCGGATAGGTCAATGTCTCCGAAAACAGCCAGCCGATGATGGGGGTGGCGGTCAGCTTGTAGTACCAGGCGGTCGCGCCGCCCGGCCAGGGGTGGCTGACCGGCGACAGAAAGACCAGCCCGAGCGTCTTCTCCGGGTGTTCGCGGCCAAAGGCGGCGGTGATCACGCCGCCAAAGGAATGGCCGACCATGATCGCATTGTGGATGCCGAGACGGTCCATCAGCCTGGCGATGGTGTCGGCCTGCGCCGACGGGCTCTCATTACCGGGGCCGCGTGCCGACCAGCCGAAGCCCGGCCGGTCGAGGAAGACCATCTCGGCGCGGCCTTCGAGCAAAGGCCTGATCGGCAGCATCTGATCCCTGAGGTTGGCGCTGGCGCCATGGATGAAGACGATCGCCGGCAGCTCGGCATTTTGTGGCGCCGGCACGTGGACATAGTGGATGCGGGTGGCGTCGATGTCGGCAAATTCGCCGGCCGGCGGGTTCCGCCACTCGATCAGCCACGTGCCGGCGCGGGTGACACCGGCCAGGGCAAAGACGAGCGCGAGGAGCAAAGCACAGGCGGCGTAAATGAGGTTCATGCGCGGAGATACGGGGGTGGAGGG
>NZ_JAMYQZ010000067.1:0-34134 GCF_040321145.1 Mesorhizobium sp. M0514 | reverse complement strand
TAGCTGCGCCAGCTCAGCTGGCCAAAGGGCTGAGCATTTCGGTCGTTGCAAGGAAGTCGGGTCCGAGCCGCCAAACTATGATGAGGTCAGGAATGAATCTTCAGATGTGCCGCAGCTCGTTCCGACGGGCGGCATATCGCTGCTCCATTGAGGCGCGGTGACAAGATCAGAGCTCATCTTCGCGCCATTTTGATGAACATGAATATTGAGCGGATCGTTCATGGAATAGTATGCTTGGTAGGTCGCAGACGACCGCATTCCGGTCGTTCATCCCGGGAGATGCAGTTTTCGCTGCGATAGGCATTGGAAGCCTATAGCACCCTGGTATGCCGGTTGCTTTGTTCTCGATGACGAATGAGGCGCTGGAACTAATGACCGACATTTTCTGGAACATCGGAGGACGCAGCTAACCATCAAATCAAACACGCCCCTTAGAAGGACTCCTGCATAGCTGACTTCACCTCGATCACGCATTGCTGGAAAGAACATGCTGGGAAAATCCGCTCACCTCTGGACCAACGCCCATCGAGAGGCTCGACCGCCTAGGCAAGCATCTAGGTAGGGCTCGACCTTGCCCCTCTGATCTAATCCGGTTTGAAGTTCGTTCTGGCCCATCGAGAGGACCAGGACATGAAACGTAGCCGCTTCGCTGAAGATCAGATCATCGGAATTTTGAAGGAGCATGAGGCCGGGGTATCGGTTGCCGATCTGTGCCGCAAGGACGGGGTCAGCGACGCCTCGATTTACAACTGGAAGGCCCGCTTCGGCGGGATGGATGTCTCCGAGGCTCGGCGACTGAAGGCTCTGGAGGACGAGAACACGCGGCTGAAGCGGCTTCTGGCCGACGCCATGCTCGACAATGCCGCGTTGAAGGATCTTGTGGGAAAGAAATGGTGACCCCCGCGGCCAAGCGGAAAGCTGTCGCTCGCCTGAAGGAAGGCTTCGGGATGAGCGAACGGCGGGCGTGTAAAGCCATCGGCTGTTGCCGCATGACGGTTCGCTACGAGACCAGCAGGCCGGACGACCGCGAGCTTCGCGAGCGGATGAAGGCGATCGCGCAGGAGTGTCGCCGGTTCGGCTACCGGCGTCTTCTCGTGATGCTGAGGCGGGAGGGCCTGGTCGTGAACCACAAGAAGCTGTTCCGGCTCTATCGGGAGGAGAAGCTCGCCGTTCGCCGCCGTGGCGGCCGCAAACGGGCGATCGGACCAGGGCGCCGATGGTGGTGCCGCTGAGGCCCGACGAGCGCTGGTCGCTCGACTTCGTATCGGACCAGCTCACAGACGGGCGCCGCTTCCGCATCCTGGCCGTCTTCGACGACTGCACGAGAGAGTGCTTGGCACTCATCGTTGATACGTCTCTCTCGGGCATGCGGGTTGCCCGAGAATTGGACAGGCTCATCACCGAGCGCGGCCGGCCGAGAATGATCGTCAGCGACAATGGCAGCGAGTTCACCTCGAACGCCATCCTCTGCTGGGCGGATCAGAACCGCGTCGAATGGCATTACATTGCGCCCGGCAAGCCGATGCAGACGGATGTTGTAGAATAGCCCGTTCTTCTCATTCGGCGGCTTTTTCCACAGCCTTCTACCTTTCCGGCCTCGTTCGCCATCGGGACGTCGCTGCTGCATAGGCAGCTTCCGCCTTCTCGACGCGGGATCGTTCTTCGGCGCGCTTGGCCGGGATGTTGTAGTCGAAGGCGGTGCCGCGTCTGGCATGGCTGGTCGGAAGGCCGGCACACAGCTCGACCGATCTGAACTTGCGGGCGATCAAGGCCGGCCGGGCCCAGATGTAGTCGGTATCCTTGCTCAGCATGTGCCAGATGATCATTGCAAGCTTGCGCGCAGTGGCGACGGCCGAGATGTGCTTCCCGCGGCGCGAGGCGATCCGCTTGTGGAAGGCGCGAAGAGGTCCTGGCGATCGCACAGCCGCCCATGCCGCCTCGACCAGCATCCCCCGCGCATGGCCGCGGCCCTGCTTCGTGATGCGCCCGTGATAGGCTGGCCCCTCATCGGACTGCCGCACGGTCGGATTGAGGCCAAGATAGGCAACGAGCTTCTGTGGATCGCTGAAGCGCCGTATGTCGCCGATTGCCGCGGCAACGCTCGCTGCCACGGTGACGTCGAAGCCGGGCAACGTCATCAGGCGGCGGATTGTCGGATCCTGAAGGCATGTACGGCGATATCCGCCTCGACCACCGTCAACGCCTCGTTGATCTGGTTAATCAAGCCGAGGTGGCGCTCGATGGCGGCGCGCTCATCCGCAGGCAATATTTGCCTCGTCAGCCATTTGCGCCCGCTGATCCCGACGAGGTTCCCATGCGGACACGGCGGGATCAGGTGGGCGTGGAGGATTGACTGGATCAGGTTCTTCAGCCGCGAACGCTGGCGAACCAGCTGTGTCCGCCTGGTGACCTGTCTTCGGAGGGCAAGGGTCCCCGGATCGGAACCCAGACCTCCGGCAGAAAGCCCGAGGCGTAGAGCTTCGCAAGGACAGTGGCGTCGATCCTGTCAGTCTTCACCTTCGCGTGCGCGATCATGTGCACCTGCTTGGGATTGGCGATCACGATCCGATCGACGTAGGGCGACAGCACTTCAGCGACGGCAGCAGCATTGCCCGTGGCCTCGACCACCACATGATCATCGTGGGTGACTTCCTTCCTGGCGAACTCCTCGAGCTTATTGCGCAGCATTTGAACGCGGCCGAGCTTGACGATCTTGCCATCAAGCAACGACACGACCTCGGCGGCTACGCGGTGTATGTCCATGCCGATAATACGCACGGTTCCCTCCATCGTTGGTCACGAACAGGGAGCGAGCGGGCAACACGACAATACGGATCCGCGCTCGCAGCGCATCCGGGCGAGTCGTAGGGGCGGCCAGATAATGTGCTCGAACTCGCAGTTCATCTGCATACGACGGCCTGCCCGCACTTGCGTGCTCCCGGTGCCCCGTGGCCCGGATGCGCCAAGCTTAACGAACCTGACGTACCGAACAAACGATGGCACCAAGAACATCATGCCGGATAATGGCTTCATCGAGAGCTTCAACGGCCGACTGCGCGATGAACTGCTCAACGAGACGCTGTTTACTTCGCTGGCTCAGGCACGCGTCGCCATCGCCCTGTGGCGCGCCGACTACAACACCGCGCGGCCGCATTCCCAAATCGCCTGGCAGACACCGGCCGAGTTCGCCACCACCTTCAATCTGCGACGGTCGCTTGCGCTGCGCTATGCCAAAGGCTCCGCGCCAGCGCCCGTCGCTTCACCCGCCCAGCAGGGCACAATCCACGCCGGAAACGAACTCAAAAATGGATAGAAACTGGGGGCAACGTCAGGCTAAAGGTGGAAGTCTATGCCGAGCGCAGCGATGATGCCCAACGGCCACCTGCAAGGCGCCTTTCAGCAACTCGATCGAGGTAAGCAACTACGGCTGCTCTTCACTGAGCGTTGCAGAAGAAGCGCTAAAGCGCGCCCTGACCCTTACGTCGCTAATCGTGAAGTTCATGTCTTTCAACCTGCTGTCGATGCGGGAAAATCTGAAGGATAGTTCATCGATGAGACGGTCGCCGCGGAACGGATGGCGTCGGGAGGGCGTTCCTTTTAGAGAGCGCACAGAAAAGTTGGCGAGATCGCTAGGCGCTTGCCTCTGGATAGCAGCGTCGCTGAATGTCGAAGCGAGTTGGACGCTCTGAAGATCGGTGGCGGCCCCGCAAAGGGTCAATCGTGGAGCAGCTTTCCGCAGCAAAAGGGATATTTCTGGATATGCAGGTCAAATGCGCGGACGTGCGAGAGCGCGGACGCATGTTGACATGCACCGCAAGTTGAGGGTGAGAAAATTCATTGACGAGCAACAAGCCACCTGAAGGCTGGTCGATCCGGAAGCTGCAGCGGGCGCTGCATGGTCAGAGCTCTGAACGTTCCGCCCGCCTGCGCGACCAGATGGAGCTTCGAGGAACTTGAGAGCACCGCGACGGAAGCGCCGCGGCGCGGACCACCGAGGTGGCGCCTTATGTGCGCAAACGACCGGCGCGCCAGCCATTTCCCGAGCACCTGCCGCGAACGCGTGGTCGACCCGGCGCCGACCGCTTGCCACTGCTGCGGCGGTCATCGGCTGCGCAGGCTGGGTGAGGATATCACCGAGACGCTGGAGGTGGTGCCGCGACAATGGAAGGTGATCCAACACGTGCGGGAGAAGTTCACCTGCCGCGACTGCGAGGCGATCAGCCAGGCTCCGGCGCCGTTCCACGCCACCCCGCGCGGCTGGGCCGGTCCCGGCCTGCTGGCGATGATCCTGTTCGAGAAGTTCGGCCAGCATCAGCCCCTCGGCTGAACGCTATGCCCGCGAAGGCGTGCCGCTCAGCCTGTCGACGCTCGCCGACCAGGTCGGCGCCGGCGCCGCGGCGCTGATGCCGCTGTTCAAGCGGCTCGAAGCCCATGTGCTGGCCGCTTCACAGCTTCACACCGCCAGACCGCTTTTGCCATGTGCCCGTCGCTGAATGGAATGCGCGTCACTGTTCATCGTCTGAGGCACACGATGGCCATGGACCTCCGGCAGGCGGGCGTCGATCGCGCCGTCATCGCTCTGTGTCTCGGGCCGGTTAAATACCAATAGGTGTCGGAGATCTTGTCGTGGCCGACATAGGTCGAGAGCGCCGCCATGGCGTTGTCGACGCCATGCTCGTGCCAGAGCTGGATACGGCGGCAAATGAAGGTGTGGCGCAGGTCGTGAATACGCGTTGCCATGACCGCCACGCGCGGTCCAACACGGTTCAGTTTTTCAGGGGTCAGAGCACGTTGACTTGGACTTAGAGGTCTTTCCGAAATGCGATGCTGGAGTGCCTTGCCCTCCGTTCGGCCGTCCGAGATTGTGGCATCAGTACCTGGGTCAAGCTACCAGATTTGGTCGTTCCCGAAAAGACACCATCGAGGTAATTCTGATCCCTGTCAGGAAATAAAGGAGAGAAACATGTCCTTTCAAGTCTCATTCATATTCGGCGGGATATCGAGTGAGTATGATGGGTCCATCTCATCCTTAACACACATCATCTCCTCCTACTTGGCTCTCGCTCCTACCGAACGACCATTCTCTGTAAAACATTTGTATCACCTCAGCCGAGATGATGGCCTTGTTCGCACATTTCCATTTCATAGCACTTTCACAATTTCTGAAATCCAGACCTATATTTCGGACACCAGCCGTCCTGGACGTACGCTACCAGACAGTTTTGATGGGATTAGATCGTGCAACGAATATATTGTAAACCTGTTACCCGGCCAGTTTGGGGAAGACGGCGGAGTTCAGACACTTGCAGCGCTTTTTGGCTTAAAGGGCACGTTTGGCGATCCGCAGGTTGCATCCTTAGTGATGAATAAGTACGCAATGTCGTCATTCGTCTCGTCGCTATTTCCTACCGGAACTGTGAAATCCCCAAAGACAAAGCTAGTAAAACAATCGTATTCTGATAAAGTAATACAAATTGCAAATTCAGTTGAAGGACCAATTGTTGTTAAGCCGAATTCACTTGGCTCATCACTATTAACTGAGGTTTTTGAGAGCCCTTCTGGTGTTGGATCTGAGTTGTGTAATATAGTTGACAGAATATTGAAGTACGATAGCACTGCTCTAATCCAAAAGTTTATTCCGGGAGACGATTATTCCTGCGGTTGTATAGTGACATCATCACGAACGACAATTTTGCCGGTTGTAAGGATTGAAACCGAGAGGGACTTCTTTGGCCATGCTGAAAAAGAAGACAGTAAACTGTCGAATAAAACGATAGTAGACAGAGACGACGTCGTTTCAGATAGACTTAAATCAGCAACCAGACTGATCGCGTCTGCTGTTGGCATTCACAGTATAGGCCGGTTTGATTTTAAAGTTACTAGTGCGTCTGAGATATATTTTTTGGAGTGCAACTGCATCCCTGGACTGTCACAGGATAGCATTTTCACCAAAATGCTTCTCCACGAGGGTATGACGGTTATTGACCTGATATTATTGATGGCATCTCATTCGTACAGTTTCATTAGAAAGCCGCATCTTATAGAATAGGTGAATTGTAACAAAATTACGTGAGGCAACACGACAAGTGTCAACCGCTCCCGCTGTGGCTTCGCCGCGATCGCCGACAGCAGCCGGTGCAACTCTTCCCGCCAGGTGCCCATCCGCGGATAAGGTTGATGTTGGCGCTCGTAGCGGAACTCCGTGTCGCTCACAACCTTGCGCACCACCTTGCGGGAGATCCCCTAAGTCCCGGCAGATCGGCCTTGATAGAGTTCCCCTGCACACGCGACAAGCACCGTGTCTTCGCAACTCCACGACAACATCCAAAACACAAATGCCTCCGATCAAACCGGAGGCATGTTGATGACCCCACGTGGGCTGAAGGGGGACATACGGTCCACAGCCTATCCGCTTATGGCCTGACCTGATGCGGTAGACGGCCTCCGCCCCCGCGGCATCGCAATGTCCCAAAGTGTGGCCCAGTCGAGCCTCAACTCAGGCAGCCGGCCGGTGGCGAACTGGCGTGGAAGCGCCGGACGAACCTGATTGCGGCGTATGGTTGGCTCGCCGGTCAGTTCAGTTCGAGGATACCAGCCAACTGACGCAGGACATGTGCGGTCTGAATCGTCAACCGAGTGGGAACAGCTGCCGTCAATGAATGCCAGGCCGAGCCATGCTTACATTCGCAGCGCGGGCGAAATTGCCGACCTCGGGAATGATTGCCATTGAATATCCATCTTTACCCGGCCGTCGCGATTTGGTACCCGCCCAGAGACGCCTTAACACAAGCTCGGGCCAGCGCATCGGTCGCATCGAGCGTCGTTGTCCCGACCTCGATCCCTGAAAAAGCGACAGGAAGTTCGGTGCACGCCAAAAGCAAGCACTCCGCTCCCTGCTGGACCAGCAGCCTCGCCGCGTCGCCCGCTGCCTCGCGAGCAGGTGCTATCGCGCCCCTTTTGATAGATGTAATTGAGTGGTCGATGAGCCGTTGCGTCTTCTCGTCTGGAATGACTACGCGATCGACCACCTTGAGCAATTCGGTGCCGTAGATGTCTGCGGAGATTGTCCCTCGTGTCGCCATGATTGCGATCGAGCGCGGCCTGGTCGGCATCGCTCGAAGCTCGTGAAGAACCGGCTGGGAGATATGAAGTATCGTTGCCCGACACCCCCGGTCCAATTGATCGTGCCAATAGTGGGCCGTATTGCACGGAATAGCTATGAATTCGACACCGGCCGCGTCAAGAAAGCGAACGCCTGAAAGCATCGGCAGAAAGGGATCGTCTCGACCATTCTCAATGGCCGATGACCGATCTGGTATTTGCGGAATGTCATACACGATAAGTGGAATATGATCCTGGTCTATTGCGGCCGGCGTTGCAGATACGATTTTTGACATAAAATCCACCGTTGCCGCGGGTCCCATTCCACCGAGAATACCTATGAGATTTTTTGGACGCACTTGGCTTTCTTTCAGGTTTGCAATCGCCTTTGATCATTTTCGGAGTTGTCCGCTACCGATGAGACGTGGGCCACCACATTTTCCGCCCTTCGGCGCGCCATAGAGAAGTTGGCATGCAAGCCTCGGCCCGTTCGCCCCATGTTCATCGTGCGTCAACCACTATTGGCTGCAATGTCCGTAGCTCCTACGTCTCCTGGCACCCTTGGAGGAGTCGCAACCATTTTGCACATCCGCTGTACGGACGCGTGGGGGGGGCTGATCGGCATTCCGTTCGCCGCGTGCCGCAAGGCGCGCCCCGCCCCGCCCCGGGCAACTCGTCGACAGTCGGCAAAAGCTCGCGCATTTGCGGAGAGGAAGCGGTCGCTCTCGAAAGTGATGCGTTGTTCCGCAGGCGACGACGCACTGCGCAACCAGCCGTGTTCATTCGGATCGGACACGGCGGCTCTCGAGGTAGAGCATGCCAGCGACATTGTTTCCTTTTTCGTGTTGCCATTGTGCCTCCGTAGCTCAGGGGTTCTGGGACAATGGGGTGGTACGGATATTTCGGGGAGCATCTAAAGCCTGTTGCGGTCGATCGATTGAATTGGTGCTCTCTTAGGTACGGGGTGCCAGGTCCGATGGCGTGGCCGACGACTCCGAGATGGCGACTAGTTCCAGAGGTTAGGGTGATGCGGATGGCCCTACGCCGCGCGTTAAGTCAGTTGGGCAGCAGTCGATTAGTCCAACAGCGTTCTCAATATGAATTCGTGTGTACCCAAAAAGCTTCGAGAGCTTCTGTAGGCGCTCCAGAATGCCTGCGCTGGCAGTGTAGGAGCGCTTCCTCGATGTTACTCGCGATGGCGATGCCGGCACTGTCGACCAGCACGTCGAGCCCGCCAGGCAAACCTCTTGAATCGGCCAAGCTCAACTGAATACAGCCTCAGGCGATCTCTAAATTGGTCATCCCATTTCGAATGTATCCGCTTCGACGAGGCGGTGTGTGCCAAAATGCATCGGGCTTTGAAACGCGTGCTGGAATCAGCAGTGTGGTTTGAAACATTGCTTTTGCTGTGACCCGTATGGCCGTCGCCTATTTCGTGTTCCGTCGTTTATCTTTTCACCATAGAGGATTGCGAACGGTACAGTTGCGTGACGATGTCCCGGACATGGATGGTTGTCGCGGTGCGCTACGATTCCTCCACTTTGGTGCAGGTTGCACCCATATATCGCAATTCAATCAGTTCCGCGGGAGCGCTCGCGGCCATCGCCACATCGGGCGCCGAGCCGGTCATGGAACGCGTGAGGCGCTTCAGACCGATTTCGGCGGGGGTAGGCCGGCATAAGCGACGATAAGTTCGAAGGCGATGATCGTTCCGGATACCCCGATATCGGACAAGCGGCGATCGCCCGCAAAGCAGCCGGCGCGTTCGGGCTGTAGTCTGCAATCGACGATGCCCCATCCCGTCGCGCCGTTAGGCAGAGCCCTTCCGACACCCTGTCGGCCCTTAAGGAACAGGCAGGCGAGATGGCGCTCGCGATGGCGGGCCTCGACCGCTTGTTGCTGCTTGAACCTCGACTGCCCGAATTGACACCGCGCGTGGGACGCAACTCATAGTTCGTCATCCTTCTCTGTCTAACTCATTTATGTTTCTAATTGGATGTCGGCAAAGTTTGGCCGACCCGGCACCTCGCTTAGTCGACGGCTTCATACCGGCTTGATACAACCTCCGCGACATGAGAACAAAAGCCATCTACAAGTCGATAATTCCTAAACTTACTGCCTTTATAGCGGCAGCCGTTCTGTTGGCGGCATTCAACTTGCGCATAACATTCTTTATATGGAAATTTACAGTATTTACAGAAATCCCCAGGATCTTTCCTGTTTCCCAAGAGGATTTCCCTCTCGTCACCCACAGAATGCACTCCCTCTCCCGGAGAGAAAGTTTAGGAACTTCCCCGACGCCACTCTGATTCTCGAACTTCGCGGCCCTCAGCTGGAAATGAACCGCGGCAAATTGCAAGTAGCTGATTGTCCTATTTGGGCATTCGCGGTTACAGGGTTGAGCAAAGCTCATGATCGCAAAGCTGTCATTGGGGCCACGCAATGGGACGCTGATGCCCGACCTTAAGCCGAACATCGCAGCCTCGTCCAAAATGCGTCGTTCGTCCTCCGTCGTACTTGCGTCCTTGTACATCTCGCTCCATCGAAAGGCGTGTGCCCGCTTTACACTCGCCTTGATTATGGGGTCTATCCTGCCATAGCCCATTTTGAAATAGCGCTGCCGCCATTCGTCAGGATACTTCAGGATGATCGCCCATTCGCGCCGGACCGACTTCAAAAAACTTCTATCGGGTGTACGAGAGCCATAGGCGATCCAGGGGCAAGCGAATTTCAGCGCAAAGGCAGATGACAGCTCGAGCAACTGCTCGGGTTGAGTGACGCCATCAGTCTGGTCAAGAAATCGAGAGAACTCGACAGTAAACGCCTCAATGGCTGCGTCTGAAAAATGTATCAGCGGGACCATAGAAAACTGGCCGGACGCCTTGGTTGTCGGCCCTCGCAGTTGTGGGAAAGCAATCTTCCGCGCAAGCTCCATAGCTCTCCTCGCAGCATTGTGTCGGATGTCGTGGCTGGTCGCACAAAGCTACCGGCTGTAGAGCTGCGGCCCTGCGCGCCGCCGTCGATCGGCGTTGCTAAGGGTGTATCACCTCAACCCAACACGAAATGTAATTTTGGGTGAATTTATGATAGCCAATTTTTCTGCATGTTAGGCTTTGGCCAATATGGGTTAAATTTTTGAAATATTTCTCCTCATCATTTTTCGGGATAATATCGATACGGGGTTGCCTGACAGCGTCCCGCCAGGCGATCCCGCGACCAGCGCAAGGTGTGTTTCTGCGTGCAATTGTGGCTCTGACTCACTTTGGGTGAAATCGCGGTGCCGGAGTGCTCCAGTGCACAAATTCGTACCCGCTGTTCAATGCCAATCTCACCGAGCATCGCCGCTACCCAGCGCCGGCTTACTAGCCGATCGCTACTACGGGGTCTGCTTAGTTTCGCGGACCAACCGCACCGTCGTCGGCCCGTTTAGGAGGCCATTCGCTTGCGGTCGGGAGGGCATCCGAGTTGAGATGGATGAATAGCTTCGCCGAATTAGGCGCCGGCTGGCACGCCGGCATCCGGATTGGCGCTGTTCAAACACTCAAACGTCACTGCGTCTCCCTCGCCTCACTCAAAATGACTCGTCGGCCGTGAAGAATACGGAAGCCGTTGATATCGCATAGGAATAGTTGAATAGTCTACTTTTCAGGCTTCCGAATTGCAGGTAGCGGCCAGTTTTTGGATAGTTTTCTTGCAATTCCAGTTTGCGATTTCGCCGCTTGGCGAAGCGTGATTCACTGCTTTCATCGCAGTGAATCGGAGCCAGGCGATGGGCAGGCCACGCGAGAAGCGCGAGACGGGAGAGCAGGATCTTTTCCGCTCCAGGCTCGATCAGATCATCAACATGAAGCACGAGCTGGTGCGCCTGGCGCAGGCGAACGACTGGCCGGTGCTGGAGGCGCGCTTCGGTGCGGTCTATTCGGACGGTCCCGGCATGCCGCGGCTGCCGACCCGGCTGATGGCGGGGCTGGCGATCCTTAAGCACACCTTCAACCTGTCGGACGAGGTGCTGTGCGAGCGCTGGGTGGAAAACCCCTACTTCCAGTATCTGTGCGGCGAGGAGTTCTTCCGCCACGACCTGCCCTTCGACCGCTCGTCGATGACGCGCTGGCGCAGCCGCATGGGCGAGGAGCGGATCGTCGCGCTTTTGCAGGAAAGCCCCAGCATTGCGGTCAAGACCGGGGCGATGAAGCCGACCGACAGCGCCAAGTGATCGTGGACACGACCGTGCAGCCGAAGAACGTGATGTTCCCGACCGACGCCAAGCTCATCCATCGCGCCCGCGAGCGGCTGGTGCGGCTGGCGAAGAAGACGCGGCTCGACCTGCGCCAGACCTATGTGCGGGTCGGCAAGCTGGCGCTGATCTAGCACCAGCGCTACGCCCACGCCAAGCAATTCAAGCGGGCCAACAAGGCCCTGCGCAGGTTCAGGACGTATCTGGGGCGCACCGTCCGCGACATCTCCCGTCAGATCGCCAGGGACGCGGAGCTGGACGCGATCTTCAAGTGGCCGCTCTACCAGGCCTCCACCGTTTTCGAGCAGCGTCAGCGCCAGCGCGCCCGCACATCTACAGCCTGCATGCGCACGAGGTGGAATGCATCGGTATCGCGGCAAGCTGACTGGACGCACTGGTTTGGTAAATGGTCAATGAGAATGTGCCGCCGGTTCTGGGCCGACCGTCGGAACACCGTCCCATAGAAGTCGACGACGTCGCGAGGGTCGCGCAGGACGGGCGGATCGTCTGATTGGTTGCCCTCTCTAACTCGCCGCTCTTGAATGTCGACTGTATGGCGGCCAGCATTTCGAACTTTTCAGGGTCAACCCCGAAAAGCCGGCGCACCTCTACCCTGTTAACGCCCGGTCGAGCGGGTCTGTCCGAAGCTGCGTCGTCGGCATACATTGTCGCCGGTTCGGGCCCGGCGTCCATGGCCGCCAACGCCACCGTCTTCGCACCCCGCGCGCGCGCATCTTCTTCGAACGAGATGTCATCGCGGCGGCACGGTCACGCTTGTGCCGTCGAGAAACCCGCGCGCCTCCACATCCTCAAGAGTGGACAGGACCCCACCTGGACCTAAGTCAAATGCGTGGTTGTTCGCCAAGGAGAGAGTGCTGAAGCCCGTATCCTTCAGAACGTCGAGGACAAACGGATCGGAGCAGCCGAAAAACGGTCCCTTTATCGGCCAACAAGGGCGACGTCCCCTTACGGTCGTCTCCAAGTTGGTGAAGACGACGTCAGCAGTTTTCAACATCTGCACAATGCCATGAAAGCCGCTGTCGGGCGACGCAGGGACATCATGGTGAATCAAGGATTGGCCGGTCATTGCGGCGGTGAAGGGCGATGTCATGTTCTGCGAGCTTCTTTTCGGAAAGGGCGAGCTGGGGCGACCGCATGGCCAATCCCGTTGCTTCGCCATGCCGCAATTTGAAGAACTTACCCGATGTCACTCAGTGAGCCGGGGGTGGAGAGAGGTCGAAGCCGAACCATTGCGGGCTGAGCTTCTTCAACGTGCCGGCATTGACCGCGCCGACAATCGCCTTGTCGAATCCCTCCACCAGGTCGCCAACGTCGTTCCTGATGCCGATGCCAATGCCGGGTCCCCACATGCCCCCAAAGAGTTGCGGACCATAGAAAGCCGCGTTCTGGCCATCCGGGCTGTCGAGAAACAGCTTCCAGTCGCAAGATAAATGAACCGGTGCACATCCCTACGAGTGGTACACCCGCTTCGGCGGCGTGCCGCAGATGGTCTCGAACCGCGTGGCTACCAGGAGGTATTCCTTTCCGAGGACCCGCCAACGACCACCAGGTAGTCAAAACGGCTCAGATCTCCGATCCGCTCATGGGGAGAGATGGCAACGCCGCAGCTGGACAGGATTGGTGACATGTCAGGCGAGATGATCCGCCACTGGCAGTGGATGGGGCGGCTGCGATCCCCCGTCGTCGGCAACCAGGCGCAGTACATCCACGAAATTGGCAAACGCCCCAAGGTAAACCGGTGGAGCAGCAGGAATCCTACGGAGAGCGGGGCAGGGGCCTGAGCAAGCCCCAGCCTCGGGCGTTTGGATGAACCGGGGGCGTGTCGCAAATCTACTGTCATCCCGACGCATTCCTCCTTTTGCTATTTTCCCTCGGCGCTCACATGAGGCGCGGGTTATCCTGCGGCGCTAAGAGAACAAGGCGGACAGTCCGATATGGTTCACCACTGGTCCAAGGACGCGTGGGCGTCCGCTCCTTCTGCCGAGCCGGTCATGGTTGCGCCGTATTTGGCGCCCGGCTTCGAACTTCTCGCCTTCGTCGGTCCTGGACGTCTTCCGTCTTGCCAATCGAGCGGCGAAGCGGGAAGCCTTCCGCTGGCGCACCGTGTCTCACTCGGGTGAAGCGGTGCGTGCTAGCTGCGGCATTGTAGTGGCGGCTGACGCCGACCTGGCCCAAGAACGCAGACATTTGCTGCAGCCTGAATGACCCGCACTGGCTCTGGTCTGCGCCGATGAGCTGAGGAAGGCCGAGAAACCGAAGTGTTGGGCGCATGGTTGCGTGAATGCCGGCAACGCAGGATCGGGACAGGCGGTTTTGGAACCGGGGTTGCCGCTTTGGCCAAGGCTGGCTTGCTCAACGACCGGAGGTGCGCCGTTCATTGGGAGGCGCTGCCAGCCTTTCGCACGCGTTGAGGCGGCGGCGACCGTCTATGAGGTCGACAACAATATCTGGAGCTGCGCCGGCGGCACGGCAGCTTTCGATATGATGGTCGATCTTGTGAAACATCATTGTGGCGAGCCCGTCGCGGTGAATGTGGGGGAGCTGGCCGTAGCAGGTCGTATTCGCGCGGGCGACGAGTGCCAGCGGCTGCCCTAGCTGCGCCAGCATGGCAGGCTCAACCCCACGGTCGTAAAACTCATAGAGTTGATGCAGAGGGACTGGCCGCACCGTATACCATGACGGACAGCTCGGCCGGATAGCGATCGACGAAACTCTTACCCATCTCGATCTCATCAAGTAATTCGACCACACGGGCGTCACGCTGTCGGCCCTTCAGGCCGAAATACAATTCGAGTGGCCGGCCGATGATCCTGCCGACCGGTGGCGCGCATTCATCGCCACATCGGCCACCTGATAGATCATCTGCAGCTGCCGGAGATCCTCCTTCGGTCGGTCAGCTAGCCTGTTGGCGAGCTTGCGTCCGTCGAAGGTGACCGAGCCCTGTTCGGGCGGCATTAGTCCTGTGATAGCCCACGCCAGCGTCGACTTACCCAAACCGGACTCGCCCACGACGGCCAGAGTCTGACCCGGATGAATGTCGACACAGACGTTCTTTAGCACTTTGACCTTGCCGCCCCCATAGGCCGCGGTGACGTTCTTCACCGACAGGAAGGGTATCGCGCTCGGCTTTTGCTCTTCGTGTGTGATTTCGTGGACCGAGACGAGCGCCTTGGTGTATTCCTGCCTCGGTTCCTCGATGATCTGGCGCGTACCGCCCCACTCCACCAGCTTGCCGTGGCGCAGCACAATGATCTCGTCCGAGACCTGGGCAACGACAGCGAGATCGTGCGTGATGTAGAGAGCTGACACCCCGGTATCTCGAATGGCGTCCTTGATCGCGGCAAGCACGTCGATCTGCCTCGTCACATCGAGCGCGGTGGTCGGCTCGTCGAACACGATCAGGTCCGGCTCCGAACAGAGCGCCATTGCTGTCATCACCCGCTGGAGCTGACCGCCGGAGACCTGGTGCGGAAAGCGGTTACCGACCTTTTCCGGATCCGGCAGGCTGAGCTTCTTGAACAGCGCGACCGCGCGCTTCTCAACATCGGCCCGCTTGACATCGCCGTGCAGCATCGAGGCCTCAACCACCTGGTCCATTAGACGGTGGGCCGGGTTGAAAGCGGCCGCGGCCGATTGCGCGACGTAGCAGACTTCCTTGCCGCGCAGCCGGCGGATGTCCTTCTTGCCGCCCTTCAGGATGTCGCGGCCGTTGATGATGACCTGGCCGCCGGTGACGCGAACGCGGCCGCGGCCATAACCCAACGAGGAGAGATCAATGGTCGACTTGCCGGCGCCCGATTCTCCGATCAGGCCAAGTACCCTGCCGCGCTTCAGCGCTAGCGAGACATCGTCAACCAGCACGATGTCGCGCAGCGCTTCGCCGGGTGGAGACATGTGGGCCTCTATGCGCAGATTGCGGATGTCGAGCAGCGTTTCGGGATTCGTGATCTTCACGGCCTGGGCAATTAGCCGCACCCTCCCTTGAGTGCGACAGCTCGGCTGAGGCGATAAACGCGTGTCGAATCAAGAATCCCCATGACCAGGATCAGAGTGAGCACCGTCGAGGGCAGAACGGAAAGCACGACGAGGGCGAATATCAGCGTCGGGATCGCCATCATTAGGTCGACGAAGCGCGACATGAGCGTGTCGAACCAGCCGCCAAGTACTGCGGCGGTGAATCCGAGGATCGAACCTAGGGAGAAGGACAAGGTGGTAGCGAACACGGCGATGAAAATTTGTCGTGCGGGCGCCGTAGATCATCCGCGAGAGGAGATCCAGGCCAAGGTTGTCGGTGCGGAGCAGGAACTGACGGGACGACGGTTCCCAGACATTGCCGACGCTCTCGCCGAGGCCGTGCGGTGCGATCCATGGCGCAAAGATGGCCGCCAGCAGGAACAACGTGGTCAGGATCAAGCCGATCAGCGCGGGAACGGGGATGCGTGTGATGTCAAGCACTCTCCGTCCTCACTTGGGATGTCTGAGGCGCGGATTGGCGACGATAGCCCCTATGTTCGCAATGATGTTGAGGCTGATGTAGACGGCGGCGAAGATCAGGCCGGCGGCCTGCACGACAGGCACGCCGCGCTTGGTGACGTGGTCGACCAGATATTGCCCATGCCGGGATAGACGAAGATCACTTCGGCCACGACCCAGCGCGCGGGAACTATTCCCCAAGGTCGACTGCTCCGGCGTTGAGCAAAGCGGGCGCATCTTCACGTGCAGCGGCGGGATGGCCGTACTGGACTTGCTAAGATTTCTGGCCCAGCACCAGGGCGATGAGATCTCCCAGAGAGGGTACGCCAGTGCTTTTTACTAAACGATGCAGATGCGTCTTTGGTCGCCCCGGACAAGAAACTGTCCACGGCAGTCGAAACCATGCGCCGCTGCACGGCCAAACCGCTACCTCTGGACAATATCGCTGCGCTCCAACATGTCGCCACGCCAGTTGTATCGACAGTTCGAAGCGGAATTTGGCGTCTCCCCTGGGAAATTCTATACCGCTATACGCCTGCAAAAGGCTCAGTCGCTGCTGTCGAACACGCGATTTCCGATCTCCCAGATCGCCTTTGCCTGCGGCTATTCGACGGCGTCCTGGTTCAGTAAGTCCTACAAATCCTTCTTCGGGATCACCCCAAATGAGGCACGCGTCCGACTGGCGGCGGAAAGGCGCAATCGGAAAAGCGGTTGGCGATGTTTTTCCAACCGAATTCGAGCCTGTTGGTCAATATCCTTGGCCAGGGCTCGTCGCCCTTAGGTGCGGACCGTGGCCGGATACTGCCGTAGATTGGCGAGTTTCGCAGTTTCTCGGCTGCACTAACGGGCTGAATAGTAGGTACGAACCGATGGAGAACAATCACGTATGTCGGAAGCAACTCGCGTTATACGTCTGACGCCCGACGGGATCCTGCCAATGGCATGACTCCATGGGAGACTGTTTTCCATAACGGAGTAGTCGCTGGCGAACCAAAAGACCGCAGCACCGTTTCTATGTAGGTGATCGGCTGAGGCCCGGCCAAGTCCGTGTCGGACTTTGCGAAACAACAGCGCACACTGAAAAGATCGAAAACTACCAGAAAGACGAGTTTCTGCATGTAATCGAGGGTTCGGTTACGATTTTATAAGAAGACTGGCGCGAAAAGACCTTCGCGAAAGGCGATACCTTCTTCATGGCATCCGGATTCACTGGTCTGTGGAAGAAAGAGGAAATGATGAAAAAGTACTTCATGGTTTTCGACACCTCAGATAGCGGTGACTAACGCTTGCGCCACCCCTGGGCACCGGCTGACGAACATTACCTACCAATCAAGCCCGAAGCCAAGCCCAGTAAGAAACCGATTTGGCCTCTGCCGAATAGCAGAAGTTCGATGTTTCTTGGCTGATGCTTTAGAGTCCTTCGCCATCTCGGCACGCTCGTAGGCACATCAAGCCAGACGAATGCGCAAAATGTGTGCCCAACGCTGGATATGCTTTCGCTTCCACGCCTATGTTCGTCAGCAACTGCTCCCGACCCTGCGGCCAGACGACATCGTGATCATGGACAATTTGGGCAGCCATAAATCCGCGGCCATCCGTCTTGCTATCAGAGCCGCCGGCGCAAGACTCTGGTTCCTGCCGCCGTACTCGCCCGATCTCAACCCGATCGAGCAGACCTTCGCCAAGATCAAGCATTGGATGCGCCACGCGCCGACGATCGGAGACACATGGCGCTGTTGGCGATGGCGGCGCGATGGGTGTAGCGGCCCAGATAGGCGAGGACCTGTTCGGGACCGCCGAACGGGGGCTTGGCGTAGACGACCTTGAGCCTGGACCAGGGAAAGGTCAGCTTCCGCTGGAAGGACTATCGCCACCACGACAAGTCCAAGCACAGACCTTAACCGCCGACGAGGTTCATCCCGGCGCTTCCTGCTGCACGCTCTTCCAGACGGATTCCCACGCACCCGCCATTACGGCCTACTCGCCAACGGCCACCGCGTCACCAAGCTCGCCCAGTGCCGTCTTCTTATGGGGGCGCCCACGCCGCTCACGCCTGATCCGACCGGCGACTATCGCCAGCGTTACCGCTGTCTCACAGGGCGCACTCTGGACATCTATCCGGGCTGCGGGCGGCGCCATGACCTCGCTCGGCCCGAGCGGGTCCGATGATCCGCAAGAACGACATAGAGCAATCTGCGTGGATCAGCGCCTGAGAACTGGATATCGGGCTGGCCTGCGGGGTGGAGGGTCGCGCGCAGATCGGCAATGGCGTGGGCGATGCCGGACCTGATAGCGGCGATGCTGGAGCAGAAGAACGGGCATCTGAAGGCCGGGCCAACACCGAGCCGCCCGTACGGCGACATGGCAGTTGGATTTCAATGGGGCCCCGAGACACTTCTTCAAAGGAGTACATAAGGTCTAATTTTTTCGTGAGTGCTTTTCCGTCGATATCGGCAGCATCAGTAATCTCATTTCAAATCGCACCGGATTCCGCAGTCAGAATTTCAACAAACAACGCTTTTCGGCGCAAACTTTCCTCTCTTGGAAGGTATCAATCAGCTGTCGTTGTCGAAAAGACGATAGGGGAATCTAACGTCAGAGTTTCCCTCCCCCCGGACCATATGTCTCCGGCGCCGTTTATCCAAGAGGTTCTTATGGGCTACCGCATCTTAACGGGCTACATCAACCAGGAGACAAACACCTTCAATAAAATACCGACCACGCTCGAACACTTCCGGGCCTCGGGATTACTGCGGGGCGACGAGATTCCGCCGGCGTGGCGCGGTACGCACACTTCACTGGGCGCTACATTCGAGGCGGCAGAGAAATTCGGTTGGACGCTGTCTCATCCACTCGTCGCCTATGCGAACCCCGGGGGCATAGTAACAGCGGAAACATTTGAGCAGCTTCGCGACTGGTTCCTTGCAGGGGCCAAAGGCTGCGATGGAGCGCTCTTTGAGTTGCATGGGGCTATGGTTGCCGAGGGCTGCGAAGACCCGGAAGGCGAGATCCTTGCACGACTGCGTACTGTGCTCGGGCCGGACGCGCCGATCATCGCTACCCTCGACCTGCACGCCAACGTCACGGCAAAGATGGCGGCAAACGCCTCAGTGCTGA
Source organism: Mesorhizobium sp. M0514 (assembly GCF_040321145.1). Lineage (NCBI taxonomy): Bacteria > Pseudomonadati > Pseudomonadota > Alphaproteobacteria > Hyphomicrobiales > Phyllobacteriaceae > Mesorhizobium > Mesorhizobium sp. M0514. The sequence goes on along the minus strand of NZ_JAMYQZ010000067.1, from coordinate 15,188 downwards.
TTGCTGTGCGGACGTATCCTCACATTGACTATTATGAACGCGCCTGGCAAGGCGCAGAACTGCTCGACCGCGCTCTGCGGGGTGAGATTCGTCCCCGCACGGTCATCGCCAAGCGCCCGATGGTGTATGGTCTTGATGGGGGGCGTACTCAGGTAGGCCCGATGTGCGAGCTGATCAACCGCAGCGAGGCGTTGGAGGCCTCCGGAAAGGCACTGGTAGTCAGCGTCTGCGCTGGATTCGAACTGAGCGACATTTACGATGTCGGGCCCAGCGTCACCGTTACTGCCGATGGCGACACCACCGCGGCGCAGCGCATTGCAGAGGAATTTATGGACTACGCATGGGAGACACGTGAGTTTGTCTCCTCCCCTTGGACATCAGCCAGCGCAGCCCAAGCAGTGGAGCAAGCAAAATCTGGCGAATTGCATGCCAAAAAGCCCTTGGTGATCGCTGATACAAGTGACAATCCGGGCGGCGGTGCATACGGAGACGCTACGGATCTGCTGCGAGCTATGATCGCGGCCGACCTCCAGAACGCCGCCTTCCATGCGATCTTCGACCCGGCGGCGGTTCAGGCCGGCATCGCCATGGGTGTGGGGAACAGGGGGCGGATCGCTCTTGGTGGCAAGCACGCCCCTGAGATGGGCGGTGGACCGCTCGAAGTCGAGGCGCAGGTGGTGTCAATAACTAGCGGACATTTCCGCTGCCATGGTCCTTCATTTCTTGGCGGAGGCGTGTGGAACAGCTTCGGGCCGAGCCTGATGCTTCGTGTGGGCGGCATCGAAGTCGTGGTAATCTCGCGAAATAGCCAAGGAGTCGACCTTGCGCAACTTACCTCTCTTGGCGTGGACCCGCTTCACTGCGCGACTATCGCGCTCAAGTCGTCTCATCATTTCCGCGCGGCTTTCGAACCAATCGCGCGCGAAGTGCTCATGGTGGACGGGGGTGGGATGTTAGGTTCGGAACTGCTGTCAGGGTTGCGCCGTGTCCGCCGTCCGATCTGGCCACTTGACGACATCCAACTCTAGATATTGATCCCGGCCTTTGATGGTTCATCATTGTCGTCCGAATCAAAGCATGCGCTATGGGCCAGGTTTGCATGGGAGCGCCACGACGACAGAGGCCGCCCGTCGAGCGATAAAACAAAGTCATGTCTGGACGGGGCCTGCTGATCAAAGGGGTTGTTTTCAGCGACGGGATGGGTGCGGTCATGTCTTCGGCCTGTTGCTGGGGTCTTGTGACCGCTGGCCCCGATCGCTGCGTTTTGACGTAGCTCTGGAAGGGATGCGCCGGTTCCTCGGCGTGTCGAGGACGAAGGGGCGATCGGGCCATGGCAGCGTAGCCCGGCGATGAAGGTCCTTTGAGCGCAGCCGTTGGCCCTTAGTCAGTGACCGCGTAGGCGCATCGTAAGCGATGCGCCGAGGCACCTTGCAACAGGCCGATGAAGATGGAGGGTTCGGGCCATGACATTTGAACATGCAGATATGGTCACCGAGTTAAGGCGTGCTGCGGCGGCCGAAGATCTTGCAACGGTGCCCGGGCGCGTGCGGCAGCCGAACGTACGGCTGGATCGAGCAATCTTGGAGATGAAAAAATGAACGCCCACGACAGGCTTTCTATGAAAAAATGAACGCCCACGACAGGCTTTCAACGTTGTGATGAAGGATGTGCGGCGCATTCTTGGCCAATGCGATGAGCGAACGGTCAGGCATGCACACCGCCAGTAAATGGGTGCCTCAAATTAGCTGTCGAACGTACAGTTCGTCCAAACGCGTAATACGTTCAATTTGTCCAAGTAACATTCAGGAAATAGTTGCATAAAGGCAACGTTTAATTACATAAGGCTGGCAGGCTAAGCTTTGAGCTTGCACAACTCCGTGTTGCGGATAGCGTCACGCTGCCAAGGATGCACTGCGATGTGCGTCTCTTTCGATGGTGGAGGGCAAACACAGTCGTCCATCGACGCTCTCCTTTTTTATTGAGAGGCACAAGTTGAAGGCGCAAGACGGCTGCTAGGTCGCGAGCACACGAAAACGCAACACATCGCCGTCCTCCAAACTACATGTCTTCAACGCTCTTTCGGCGGCTTGCTGAGGGGATGTTACTGGGAAAGCCAATGTCCGGGTCGAGTGATTTTGGGGATGAAAAGCGCCAGACCGAGCTTTCAAGCTTTGTCATGAGGGAGGTCCAGCGCATTCTTGCCCAATGTGATGAGGCGAGGCAGGGTGACAAGGCGGCTGTTGCTCCTTCGGGTTCTCCTTCCAGCGATTTGACCGCCGTGGCCGCTGAATTTCTTGGTAGACTCGAGGCCGAAGCCGCGCGACGGCTAAATGCCCTGGCGTGTGAAATCGCTTCGCGACCCCGGCCAGCCGATCATCCGCTTGGGCATCCGGTTCAGAAAGATTGCCCGAGAGAAGGAGCGCGGATTGCAGAGTGGGCCGGTCCAGTTGCGGGGTCGACGCATCTCGAGAGACGTTTTGGAATACCGCGGTCCACGCTGTATTGGTGGCAGCGGCATAATGATGTGGTTGCCTTTCGCAGAGGCTCCCGCAAGCATGTATTTCCCCTGGCTCAGTTCATCGACGGCAGGCCTGTGCCCGGAATCAGGCAGGTCCTTTCCTCGATCTCCGATCCCAGATTGGCTTGGCTGTGGCTGATCAGCCCTTCGCCCCTGCTCAAGGATCGCGTTCCCATCGAATTGCTCAGAGAAGGCATGAACGCAGAAGTCGTTGCATCCGCCGCCCAGTCAATTTCTCTGATTGGACCTATCTGACGATTGGCCGGATGCCGATGGCTGTCCGCGACGCATTCTGTACGTGCGCACAAAGCAGATGTGCCAGTTGTGCAATTTGTGCAAATGTATAGTTGTCCCATTTGTGCAAGTAATGTCGAAGATTTGGTGACATTTATGCAACTTATACTTCAGTAAGTGGCTGGCAAACGGAATTTGAACTTGCACTAATTCGGCCCAGCGAATAGCGTTCGAGCCGGGAAGGATGCATCGCGATGCGCATCTTTTTCGATCGTGGGGACAGGGAGCGGTTCGTCCATCGACGTCCTCGCCCTTTTCAAATCATTGAATGGAGATCAATTATGAACATCAAGAGCCTTCTTCTCGGCTCAGCTGCGGCTCTGATCGCAGTTTCCGGCGCCCGCGCCGCCGACGCGGTGACCGTCGCCGAGCCGGAACCGGCTGAATACGTCAAGATCTGCGACGTGTACGGCTCGGGCTACTTCTACATCCCCGGCACCGAGACCTGCCTGCGCATCGGCGGCTATGTCCGCTACGACATCGGCGTCGGCGACGTTGGATCCTACGACGGGGCGCGGACCCACGACGTCCAAGACGGCAGCGACCAGGGCACCTGGCGCAAGAACGCCCGCTTTGACCTAAGGACTTGGACCGGCCAGGAAACCGAACTCGGTACTTTGAAGACATACACCGAGACCAAATTCAACTTCGGTAACCGCAACGCCTATTCGGGTCCCGACAGTCCCCAGAACTATGCCTTCAACAGGGGCATCACACTGAACTTCGCCTGGATCCAACTCGGTGGCCTTCGCGTCGGCAAGGACGAATCGGCCTTCGATACATTTATCGGCTATGCCGGCAACGTCATCAACGATACGCTCGTTCCCTACGGCGATTTTGACACCAACGTCGTGCAGTACTACTTCGACGCAGGCAATGGCTTCTCTGCCGTGGTATCGCTCGAAGAGGGTTCTGGCGTCGTCGGCACGATCGACAGCTACGTTCCGCATCTTGTCGGCGGCGTGAAGTACACGCAGGGCTGGGGCGCCATCACCGGCGTCGTGGCTTACGACGGCAACTACGAAGAGGTAGCCGGCAAGGTCCGCTTGGATGTGAACGCCACCAACGAACTGTCGCTGTTCATTATGGCTGGCTATGGGACCGACGACAACCTAACCGATGGGACCTACGCTATTCCTGCCGGCGGTCGCGGCTTCTACAAGCAGTGGGGTGGCAACTGGGCCGTCTGGGGCGGCGGCACCTACAAGTTCAACGAGAAGACCTCTTTCAACCTTCAGGCGGCGTATGACGAGTGGAAGAACCTCGGCATTGCCGCCAATGTCGCCTACGATATCGTTCCTGGTCTGACGATCACGGCCGAAGTCGACTATCTCCACGCTGGCAAGTTCGGGGATGTGGACTTCTCTAACTGGACCAATGCCGACAAGAAGAACAGCGTCGGCGGCGTGCTCCGCTTCCAGCGCTCGTTCTGAGGATTGAAGAGCTGTTGCCGCGTTCGAAGCGGTAACTGCGAGCCTCATTTGCGGCTGAACCATTGTGGTGAGGCTTGTAGAGGCTTCCGGCGGATTGCTTGATCACGGACCTCCAATCCGAGCATTTCGTCGATGAGAAGGGCGCCCTGTTCCAGGGTGCCCTTTTTAAGCGTTATATCAGACTCGCGCTAGCGAGAGGATCGCGCGCAACCGTGAGGCGGACCGCTCTCTCCAGGCCAGAACGGCATGATACGCAACACGGCGCTGGCGGCAGTTCAATGTTGAAAGCAAAAGTGTCGAGCCCAGCAGCCGGCCAGCCGATGCCCTGCCGGCAAGAGGTCCGCGCCGGACGCCGCCCTGGACCGGCTTCTCTCCTTGTAAAGTTAGGCCTTCCCGGCCGGCGGTAGCTAAAGCGCTCTCGTCGATCTCCTCGACTTCTATTGAGATCGGATTGCCGGTATATTCTGCCTCTTGGTTCATCAATGCCCGAAACACGCGGGCCTTAGCGATGTGTCGAGGCCTTCCCGAAACCGTCTGGGATGTGTCTATTGGTGGTCGGTTGTTGGCCCGCGCCGCCCCCGATTACACCCGGTCGTCATACGGAGGTGGGATCACCAAGGCGATGTCTTTGTACGCCTCATGCTCGATGAAGTGCGCGGTCTCGGGTCCCGGCCTGGGCTTGCCGAGGACGGGCCGCCCCTTTTTTCCGCGCAGTAGATCAGGATCGGCAGCAGCAAGCCGTGGTTGGGTTGTTGAGGTCGAGCAGCCGTTCCAGCTTTTGATGTTGAGATTCATGGCCGCGTGGAGTCCCTGGCACCACGGTCGGGGGTCGATGCCGCCGCTGGGCTTGGTGGCGAATCGGGGCGCATAATCCTGTGGTCTGTCGAAGAGCGTCTCGTTGATCTGGTTGTGGATCCTGGCGACGCTGGCAAACACGGCGTGATCGGTTGCAGACCCTTTGGCCAGGACGTCGCGCCGCAACCCCATGAGCGGGCACATCCAGTCTTGCGGGTCCGGGTAGCGCGGCCCGGTGACCGCCGCCGTTACGAAGCCATCCAGCGCCGACATGGTCCGCACCAGCGGGCGGTTGGTCTTGGCAGCCATCCAGGCCTCGAGCGCCTCGTCCGACAGCGCCATGTCATCGAGCGCGCTCATGCCGCCAAGGAGAGCTGCATCTCTTCGCGGCGCACCCAATTCCACGGCATCAGTTCGTCCCAGCGCGAGGCTGGCCAATCATTCTGGATGCGCTCCGTGACTTCGGCCATGTAGGCTTCGGCATCCACGCCGCAGAGCTTGCAGGTGTCAATGATGCTGAGCACGACCGCTGACCGCTCTGCTGCGGCGAAGCTGCCGGAGAAAAGCCAATTGCGGCTGCCGACCGTAAATCCACGAATGGCCCGCTCCGCGATCAGGTTGTTGGGCTCGAGCTGGCCATCGTAGAGGAAGCGATTGAACGCGCGCCATCGCTTGGTGCCGTAGGCGAAGGCCTTCGCGTATCGGCATGGCGCGACAAACCGTTGCCCTGGCGCGTGAGCTGTCGTCGCAGCGCCCGAACCAGTGGTCGGGTCCGACTTCGTCGTGCGGCCAATCTCTCGGCGGGCGGGAGTCCCCGTATCTCTTCCTCGATCCGGTAGATCGCCTGGATACTGGCCATCGCCGTCGTGCTGAGCTCGGTCGGCTGGCTGTCGTGAACGTCGAATATCTTGCGACGCAGATAGGTCAGGCACGCAGCTTCTCGAATGGCGCCGCCCTTGTAGAGCTGGTTATAGCCGCTGAAACCGTCGGCCTGGAGCGTGCCGGCAAATCCGGCGAGCTCGGTCAACACGCTCTCGCCGTCGCGGCCCATGGTGGCGCGATACCAGGCGATCGGCGGCTCCTGCGAACCCGAATTGCGGTCGTCGGCGACGTAAACCCAGAGCGCGCCCTTGTGCGTCTTGCCGGTGCCGGGCGCCAGGATCGGAAGCCGCGTGTCGTCGGTATGAATCTTGGTGCGGGTACGGCCGATCTCACGGATGCGGTTGTAGATCGGGTCGAGCAAGGCGGCGGCGTAGCCTGCGCTCCGCGCTAGGGTGGATCGCTCGATATCGACGCCCTTGGCGGCCATCATCTGTGCCTGACGGTAGAAGGGCAGATGATAACCCCACTTGGCCATCATGATATGGGCGAGCGCGGCATAGCTGAGCTTACCGCGTGCAATGGCCTTGGCTGGCGCTGGCGCCTCGATGATTTTATCGCAGGTCCGGCAGCTGTACTTGGGTCGAATGGTCTCCATCACCTGCCAGGCTTGGGCAACCAGATCGAGCATCTCGTCGCTATCTTCGCCCATGGCGCGCAGATCGCCGCCGCAGCCCGGGCAACATGCGCAAGACGGCTCGCGAACGGCCCGCTTGCGCGGCAGGTTGGGATTGAGCTTACGCACCGGCAACACCCGGACCTTGTCGGTGTCAGCAACGATGGGCAGCTCGAGATCGGGCACGCTGGCGGCGAAATCGGTCTCGAGATCTTCGAGTTCGAGCCGCATCTGGCCCAGCTTCTCGGAGGAGCGGCCGAAGGCCTTGCGGTTGAAGCGATCGATCTGCAGCTGCAGGCGCTGGATGCGAAGTGCGGCCTCGGCGCGCTCTCTTCGAAGCTGCTCATCGCGTTCGGCGATGGTGATGTCACGGGCAGAAACGGCCGCCTCCAGAAGGGCGATCCGGGCGATGAAATCAGCGTTTGAGGAGGCCTGTTCCGACACCTAAACTACATACCCGAAAGGCCTACTTTACGGAAGCAGAACCGACACAAAATCAACGCCTTGGTGAGCGACACGGCGACCTGATCCTTGGTGGTTGGCCAGGCAAAACAACCATCGGTCAGCCGCTTTGTAAACAGACAGAACCCCTGGTCGTCATGCGACAGAATCTTGATGATATGACCCTTGTGTCCACGGAAGCAGGCACGCGCCCGGGCACCGTTGTAAGCTCTTCGATCGCCGCGGCGCCGCTTAACTCGGCGACCATATCGCCCCCTGTATGTTCCAATGTCATGGCGCGAAAGCTCCATGTTCATCGGTCCATTGCAAGGTCCCTTGGCGCAGCTTACCGCGCATCATCTTTGCAGTGGTTCAGATCTCGTTTATGAACACCCGCCGATGCGGTTGAAACCGCATCGGTTCAGGCAGAAGCTGGACGCGCAACGGGCACTTCAAGATCGGCTAGACCAATGACTTCAGCGAAATCCGCAAAAAGCTAAACTGTGGTCCTTGGCTCGAACTTGACAAGATCAAGATTGATCATGCTCTTAAATTTTCGCACGTTGGGGTCGTTATTGAGCCTCTTCTTGACGAAGACGTAAAAGGCCTCGACATCCTCGACAGTCACGATGAGGACGAAATCGACCTCGCCTGTAACCATGTAGCATTGCGTGACCTCCTCGGCCGCGAGCATCGCGCGCTTGAAGTGGTTGACAAGCTCCAGACGTTCACGGTCAAGCTCTACTGTCACAACAACCGTAATCGATTTGCAAAGAGTCTTCGGCATAAATATCCGCAAAAACAGCATCTTCAGCATGGAATTTGCTCACTCGACGGATCCTATAGAGACCGAAGAACCGAGAGCTTGGCAAAGACTTCCGATGTTCCTGTGTAGCGCTGTTGGAATCCTTTTGTCTAGGTCGCCCCCATCCAATGCTGGCCTTAACTCAAAATTTAATATTTACTTTACAATTTTACACGAGGCATTCAGCGTCGGCACATGATCAAATATGCCCCTTGGGGCTCAACCCAAAATCGTCCGAAGCACGTCTCCTTGTTGGCGCGCGACTAGGTCGCAGTCTGCACATTCGGCTGCTGAGGGGAATAGAAGAAGCGCCCGTGCCTCTCTGGTCGGGTTCTGTCAGGCACCAGATACTGCTTTTGGAGCCCCTTCAAGTTGGCATCGGAACTGAAGTGCGGCGGGAACCCGATTGCGGATCGGCTCCGCCTTTGCAGGAATCACGCCTTGAGGCTGCGGCGTCTCCGTAGCGTCACTGTACAGCACCTACCCAAAAAGATCCGATGAGACGACGGGCTGCGGAACTCAGGTAAGGTTTCAATCGACACCCTAACGCTGGAGACCGTTGCTCTGCCGCCCGTCGGCAAGAAGACTGCAACGATTTTCTTGGCGCCGGATTCAGCAAGTCGGCCTGGCTTGTCGCCTGCGTTTGCCAGCGGCTGACAAGATCAACATGCATCGCCTGCAAGGCGGCGACACCTAATGGCTTATGGCTATGATCATACGCAAGCGCGAACAGGCGCCGGGCAAGACGGATCGCCTCGATGCGGCGGCGCTGAATGCGCACGCTGGTGGCGCTGGAACGCGGCGAGCCGAGGGTTTGCCGGGTTATGCGAGTACCGAGCCTGGAGCAGGAGAACGATTGACGTCGTAGCCGGGAACGGGCTCGCAAGCATTCGAGCCGCATTAAGGGGCTATTGATGACCCAGGGCGTCCGTGACTTCAAACCGGCCAGACGAGACTGGCGTGAGCGGCTTGAGGCGCTGGGCAGGGGCGACGGGCGAAATCTGCCACCCTGCCTCAAGCGCGAGAGAGAGCGCGAGTCCGCCGTTTGTGGCTGGTATCGAGATGATTGCGGAGGTCGAGATCGAACAGCGCCAAGCCGCCGAGACCACGGCCCCGGACACCGTTCAGCTGAGCCAGCTGCGTGGCATCGGCCCGACGATCGCAAGCGCGCTGACGAATGAGGACTTCTTCCGCGATTTCCAGAACCGCGTGAGGTCGCCGGCTATCTCGGACTTGCATCCAGTCCTGGAGGCAGTGGCGCAGTCAGCCGCGATCATGGCAGCCAGAGATCGGCAACCCGCGTGCGCGGCGAACCGCCCATCGAGCTTGCCTGACTGTAGTTGCAGCCTAATAGCGGTTTCGCGCGCGGGGTCCAAGAGCGCGTCGGCGCCGGCAAGGGGCGCATCCACCTGCCGAAGGGCGCCACGACGCCAAAATGGTCCCTTGAACGTCGCACCCACAGTCGCCGTGCGACAAGTTATCAAACAGTGTAGCAGATCCTACAAGTAACTTCACAGAATCTTTGCAACTGCTGATCGTGACGAATGGTACGGTCACCCGCACTCGCGATTTAGGCGGCCAGGGGTTTAGGCAATCGGCATCCGGTTACTTTTAAGTATCTCAAATGAAACACGAGTAAGTACCTCGACTGAAACACGAGCCCTGCTCCGATGGCCCAATTCTTCTCGTGTCCTCGCAGCAAATCACATATCAGCGCATCTAAGGAAAGTGATATGCCGATCCAGCATTCCACCTATGCCATCGACCCTGCAGGAAGCAGCGGAAGCATCACGACTACAGAACTTCTAGAAGCGGCCGCCGATTCAGTTTGGGCGCCATACATGTGCTACCAGACGTTCGGAGGCACGGCTGAACTTATCGCCGAGGATGGACAACAGCCAGGAATTCATTCTGGCGAGGCTCTTTGTTGCGGCACATTCGGCGAGTTGCTGCAAGGCCAGTTACCGGTCGGCGCCGTTCCTCGGGATCCTCACTTCTTGGTCACCATGCCCATCGCGGTCTTTGCGCGAGCTCACTTCATGCCGATTGCGGGCACACGATCCGTATCCGTTTATCCATCACATAAAGTCAAAGCAAAACGACTGGCTGAGAATCTCGTGATTGCGCTCGGCGCCTCAGGAGGAATCCTCCTTTTGCAATCTGAGCTCCCCGAAGGCAAAGGGTTGGCGAGTTCGTCTGCGGATCTTGTTGCGGCTGCACGGTCAATCGCCTGCTGCTTCAAGCGTAGAGTCCGGACATCATTGATGGAGAAGCTAATGGCGGAGATCGAGCCATCCGACGGGGTGATGTACCCAGGAGCGGTAGCATATCAGCAGCGAGCATGTAGCCTTCTCTCCTTTCTCGGGCAAATGCCGCCGCTTGCAATCGTTGGTATTGATGAAGGAGGGACGATCGAAACCGTCGACTATGATCAACGGCGAGGTGAAATCTCCGCCAGTCACAGAGCAGAATATCAGGAATTACTCGACCGCGCACGGATGGCAATTCCGCGGGGTGACACGACCACGATAGGCAGAATAGCTACAGCCAGCGCGCGCCTGCATCAGCAGCGGGCTCCAAAGGAGCACCTGAACTCGATGCTGAAAGCATCCGAGGCCACTGGCGCTCTCGGGGTCATAGTCGCGCACAGCGGCACAATGATTGGAATCCTGCTTGATCGAATGGCGGGTGACTTCCCACGGAAGCTTCGGTCCGTGCTCGCCCATGTATCGCCATTCGACAGCTCGCCAAAAATATATCTGACCATGGCTGGTTGCCGATGAGGAAGCAAATGGACGCCATTAGCAAACCCCTGCCATTCTCCGGCTATTCTAATGCCTATACTCTCCCCAGAATTATTAGGTGTGAGACAAACCTTTATCTTGCGCAGTTTGCGTTCATGAAGCTTCTCCCTGCGAAGTACATCATTGAGCAAGCACTGGCTCGAGGGACCTTGACGCATAGCATGAAAGTTATCGAGACCTCTAGCGGAACCTTCGCACTGGGTTTGGCCGTAGTTTGCCGGGAACATGGATTCCAACTCGAAATCTTCACAGACCCAGTGATGGACAAAGGTCTGGAAAACAGGTTGAACTCGCTGGGGGTCGACGTCTTCGTAGTAAATGAAAAGGCCAAGCAGGGTGGCTATCAAAGAAGCCGCCTCGACGCATTACACGCTAGGATGAGACAGTTAGGCCACTCCTGTTTCTGGCCCCGGCAATACGAAACACCGGACAACCCCGCAGCCTACAAAATTTTCGCCGACCAAATATCGGAGATGTTGGACGCTGACGTAACTTTGGTCGGTTCTGTCGGATCAGGCGGCTCTACTTGCGGGACAATAGAGCGCCTTCGCCAAAAAGCCTTTGGTGCGCGCCTGGTCGGAGTTGACACCTTCAATAGCGTCATCTTTGGCCAACCGGACGGCGAACGGAAACTGCGGGGGCTGGGGAACAGTCTTGTCCCCAAGAACGTGAAGCACGAACTGTATGACGAGGTGCATTTCCTCTCGGCTCCGCTCGCATTTGCTGCAACTCGCAGCCTTCACGAGCGGCATGCCGTTTTCGCCGGTCCGACCTCCGGAGCGAGCTACATCGTTGGGCGTTGGCGCGCTCGGCAGGATCCAAGAGAAACCGTAGTTGTCATATGTCCTGATGAAGGGCACCGCTACGTCGAAGCTGCTTACGACCACGAGTGGCTCAAGCAGAATGGGTGTCTATATGAAGGTGTTCTTCTGGACGCTCCGTCTAGCGAAGGGCATCCTTCGACGGCTCTCCCACCATGGAACCGATATCATTGGAATCGGAGAAGCCGGGAAGCTGTCCTAAACGTGCTGGAGAATCATTCATGATGAACCGAGGTAGCTTCCTTTTCGTGGAAAGCAACACGACGGGCACTGGCGAACTGTTGATGAAGCGGGCCCGAGCCTTGGGCTTTGAACCCTATCTCGTTACGCGCAATCCTGGGCGCTATCCGTTTCTTAAAGACTCGGTCGCTCAAGTGATCGAAGCTGAAACGCGAAGTCTGGACGAACTCATCGGGGTCGCCGCCAAATTAACAAGGCTGGCAGGAATATACTCCTCGTCGGATTATTTTGTGGAAGCAGCGTCAAGTGCTGCGACGGCGATGGGACTACCAGCAGCGGATGGGGAGGCTATAGCTACCTGCCGGAACAAATGGAAGCAAGCGGCCGAGTTGCAGCGACAATCAATCACGATCCCTGAAACTCGGCTGGCCACTTCCGTCAGAGACATGGAGAACATTCTTGCCCAAGCTACTCTGCCCGTGATCGTGAAGCCGGTCTCCGGAAGCGGTAGTAGCGGAGTGAGGTTGTGCGATAGTGCCGCAGCTGCCATCGAGGCGTTTGAGAGTGCAAAGGATGCATTGCTAGATCAAGTGGGTTTGCACAGTGCCGACGTCCTCATCCAGCAATATGTGCAGGGTATGGAATACTCAGCAGAGATAATTGCCTACGATGGGGTGCTGCATTGCGTTGGAATTCTTGCCAAGCACAAGGGGCCGGCCCCCTGCTTCGTCGAGGTAGGGCACGACTTCCCGGCCCCGCTTCCGGAGCCATCCCTCCAGGAACTAGCCTCTTTTGCCGCGGGCGCGGTGTCCGCCCTGGGTCTGAAGTTCGGACCGGCTCATGTAGAGTTCGTGATAGCGGAGTCGGGCCCCGTCATCATCGAGGTCAATCCCAGGCTGGCTGGAGGAATGATCCCAGTCATGCTCTCGCACGTCTTGGGCACGTCAATCCTTGATATGGTGATTAGACTTTATTCTGGAGAAGTGTTCACGCCTCCTCGCGCGAGCGCAAGGGCGGGAGCCATCCGTTTCCAACTCGCTCACAAATCCGGCAAGCTCAAACGCCTGGACTTCTCTCGAAAACCAGACCCGACAACGCCCGAGGCGGGTCTTCTGAAATTTGAAGGGGAGGATGTTCAAATATATGGGGACTTTAGAGACCGGGTTGCCTACGCCATAGGCGTCGCTGATGAACTCAATGTCGCCGCCGCGGCAGCTGAACGTATGATCGATTCCATTGTGATCGATATTGAGGGGGCTGCTGGAGAGCAGGACGACAAGGAAGTTGCTGGGCCAGACCAGGCCAGGTGGAACCTACATCCCGAAGCGATGAAGTTGCTCGCTCCCCCTATCGAACTCGCGCGCGACGCCCGCCTTCTGCAGTGCCAGACGGCCGTAGACGAAGCACATCTGGTGATGCTCGCGGCCCAGGGCTTGGTCAGCCAGGCAGTCGCTGCCAATCTCCTCAAGCACATCTTGGACCTCCAGGACGAGGGCTTTCAGTCTTTGGAGGGCCGCCATGCTCCGCGTGGCCTCTATCTCGCGTATGAGGCGGAACTTGTCGCCAGAACTGGCGCGGAAGAGGCCGGCTGGCTGCACCTTGCAAGATCCCGCAACGACTTAAACGCGGCCATTTCTCTCCTGGTCCTTCGGGAAGCGGCGTCTTCCATCTCGCAACAGATAGGAACTGCACAAGATGCCCTGCTTCAGCAAGCGGAGGAGACATCGAGACTTGTGGCTCCGTTGTACAGTCAGTACCAAATCGCACTTCCCGGGTCGCCGGGGCACTACCTGCTTGGCGTCTTCTTCGCTTTGTCGCGCGAGCGCGAGCGCCTCCATTGCCTCCTGGAAGACATCAGGAATTGCCCCATGGGGGCGGGGGCGGGTGGAGGCACTAGCATTCCTATAGATCCGCTGCAAACCGCAAGTCTTCTGGGATTCGAACTGCCGTCGTTCAACTCACTTGATGCGGTCGCGAGCCGCGATCATCACCTGCAGGGGCTTTCAGTCTTCGCTGGCGTTTCAATCTTGCTCAGTCGTGTGGCCCAGGACCTGCAGGTTTGGACGACGCGGGAGTTCGCCCTCGTCGACATTCCTCACAATCTTGCCGGCGGCTCTTCCATGCTCCCCCAAAAGAAGAATCCCTTTCTGCTTGAACACATTAAGGGATCGGCAAGCACCGTGATTGGCGCATACGTTTCTGCGGCAACAGCAACCTGCAAATCGCCTTTCAGCAACTCGATCGAAGCGAGCAACTACGGCTGCTCTCCATTAGGGCTTGCAGAAGATGCCCTAAAACGGGCTATCACTCTCACATCGCTGATCGTGAAGTACATGTCGTTCAATGTGAGGTCGATGCGCGAACATCTTGAAGACGGGTCATCGATGACGGCCGTCGCCGCCGAGCGGATGGCGTCGCGAGGGATCCCTTTCAGGAAGGCCCACACACAAATTGGCGAGATCGCCAGGCGCCTATCTCACGATAGCTGCGTCGCGCAGCGCCGAAGCGAGTTGGCCAGCCGACTCGCTGGCGTGTTCCCGGCGAGTCTTGAAGAGTGCAGGGATGCACTGCAGTTTGGAGGAGGGCCGGGAAAAAGATCAACCGATAGCCAGGTCTCTGTAGCAAAAGCGCTGTTTCGGGACATGCAGCTCAAATGCGAGGACATACGGGAGCGCTGGGCGCGCGCTGAGATGCATCGCAAACAGAAGGTGAAAGAACTCATTGAGTATGGACAAAGTCTGACGGGTTTCAGGGGGCCGGACAGGGGTTGCGGACCAGAGCGTAACCCGACCTGATTGTATGGGATTGAACGCGCCCCGCCGCACATCATGGCCGGATCAGCAAGATCGGACGCAGCCACGCCGGCGCGATGCTGGTGGAAGCCGCTTGGGCAACCGCCGAGGCATCGGGTCCGTTACGCGTTCTTCGTCCCTATTCGGGCCAAGCGCCGGCATCGGTGTACGCCTCGGGCTAAGCGGTAGGCAATGTCGCCCCCCGAAGGCTTGCGCGGTAGTGTGCTGAGAGTTCTGCAAATTCGCTGAGAGAGGGCGGTCATGGCAGGCTGGTGATGTTCAACGTCACCGATTCCCTGGAAGGAACGCCACCATGACCAAGACAGAAGGTAAATCGACCAGCGCTGCCGTCAAAGACATTCTGCTTTCGAACCCGGAGGGGCTGCACGAAGTGATCCGTGCGGTAATGCAGGAGGTTCTCGAGGCCGAGATGGAGGAGGCGCTGGGTGCTTCGAAGGGCGAACGCACGCCTGAGCGCCTTGGGTATCGCTCGGGTTACTACGGCCGCACCCTGGTCACCCGGGTGGGCAAGCTTGAGCTGCGGGTTCCACAGGACCGGGCGGGTCACTTCTCCACCGAGCTGTTCGAGCGCTACCAGCGTTCGGAGCGGGCCTTGGTTGCGACGCTTGCGGAGATGTATGTGCAGGGCGTGTCGACCCGCAAGGTCAAGGCGATCACGGAAGAGCTGTGCGGTCATGCGTTCTCGGCTTCGTCGATCTCGGCCATCAACAAGCGCTTGGACGAGAGCCTGAAGGCGTTTGCCGAACGACCGCTTCAGGAGCCATTCCCCTACCTCATTCTCGATGCCCG